>JBHJOO010000491.1:0-6127 GCA_050329675.1 Balneolaceae bacterium | reverse complement strand
TCCGGATATCGAATTTTTTGAATTTGGCATATGGGCTGGCTATGAACTGTATGATAATGAAGGAGGCTGCCCGGCGGGTGGTGTGATTACCGGTATTGGAAGCGTGTGCGGGAGAAAATGCATGATCGTTGCAAATGATGCAACGGTTAAAGCTGGAGCTTGGTTTCCCATTACTGCCAAGAAAAACCTCAGGGCACAGGAAATTGCCATCGAAAATCACCTGCCCCTGATTTATCTGGTTGATTCAGCCGGTGTATTTTTACCCATGCAGGATGAAATATTTCCGGATAAGGAACACTTTGGACGTATATTCAGAAATAATGCCGTAATCAGTGCGAAAGGTATACCTCAGATTGCTGCTATTATGGGCAGTTGTGTCGCCGGGGGTGCCTACCTTCCAATCATGAGTGACGAAGCTTTGATAGTAGACGGTACGGGGAGCGTTTTTCTGGCAGGGAGTTATCTTGTAAAAGCAGCAATTGGCGAAGAAGTGGATAATGAAACGCTTGGAGGGGCTACCACACATACAGAAATTAGTGGTGTGACTGATTACAAGACGAAAGATGATACCGAATGTCTTGAAACAATTCGCAAGATAGTTGACAAATTCGGGCCATTTAAAAAAGCCGGGTTTGACCGAACGGTTCCAGTTGATCCGGAAATCAACAGCACCGAAATGATTGAGGATTTCCCGGTTGACAGAAACCGTCCATACGACATGTACCATGTTATAAAAGGAATTATTGACAACAGTAGTTTTACTGAATTCAAAAAAGGATTTGGCCAGACTTTGATTACCGGATATGCCAGAATTGACGGCTGGAGTGTTGGTATTGTAGCTAATCAGCGAAAAGTTGTACGAAATAAACAGGGCGAAATGCAAATTGGAGGCGTTATTTATTCAGACAGTGCAGATAAAGCTGCCCGTTTTATACTGAATTGTAATCAGAAAAAAATCCCGATTCTGTTTTTACAGGATGTAACCGGTTTCATGATTGGCAAACGGAGTGAACACGGTGGGATAATTAAAGACGGAGCAAAAATGGTAAATGCTGTTGCCAATTCCACAGTGCCGAAAATTACCATTGTACTTGGAAACAGCTATGGTGCAGGCAACTATGCCATGTGCGGCCGTGCTTATGATCCCCGCTTTATCTACGCCTGGCCAACAGCTCAAATCGCTGTAATGGGTGGGACACAGGCAGCCAAGGTTTTAACTCAAATACAGATTTCAGCTCTTGAGAAGAAGGGCAAAGAATTGAGTGACGAAGATAAAGCGAGTTTGCTTGAAAAAATTAAATCCAGATACGACCGGCAAACCGATGTTCGATATGCTGCATCAAGATTGTGGGTTGATGAAATCATTGATCCGGCCGAAACACGAAAGCGAATTTCAGATGCTATAGACTGCGCCAACCATAACCCGGATATACCGGATTTTAAAACGGGAGTGATTCAGGTGTGATTGGGGTAGTGGATTTATTTGCTGTAGAAACCAGAAGCTATTCGATATATCCAATTCCAAATATGGTAAAGGACAATTCCGGATATTAATCCTGCTGCTGCGTCTATGGCGTAGTGGATGGAAACGTAAATCATCGATAAGCCAATTCCCAGAATACAAAACAGAATAAGATATTTCACAGGTTTACTCACCGGGCGTAAAAGCAAGTAGATTCCAACACTTTGCCCGACATGAGAACTTGGGAATGCTGCTCCGTCTGGTGCCCCAATAGTAAATAAAAAATCTACAACCGCAGGCAGATAACCTGTATTATGGAATAGGGTTGCACGATAATCGAGAGGCCCGAATACCGGAAAAATTAAATAGATAACAACAAAATTCAGAAAGATTCCAAGGTAAATAAAAGCAAATCGGTGAATATCATCAGGCCGGTTTTTCCAAACCCAAATAATTGAACCGATAAGTATCGGGTAGTATGTCATATATAAAAAATGAAAAAATTCTACCCAAAAAAGGGATGGCATAGCATGATGCCAGTAAAGATGCGGACTTCCGAACAGGTTATAATCCCAGCGGCTGACAAGCGCATCAAAGTTCACACCCGGGCCATAAAACAGGTGTAAAAACATTTCCACTTCATAATGTACAAATCCAATGATGATTACCGGATAACAGTATCGAAGCATCTGCCAAAAACGGGATTTAAACTGCTTCTTGCCTGCCCAAACGAGAAGCATGGAAATAAGTATATGAATGGTCCCGGCAAGAGCATATTCAAAACCGCTTTTTACATTTAAAAAAGCTATACATGCGGTTATGATTAAAAATCCAATTGCCAGCCAGTCAAATAAATAAAGGTTGAAAAATGGAGGTGATGAATTAGAACTACTTTTAATTTTGGCCATTCCGGTATTTAAAAAAAATTATTCCGGTGAAATTACAAAAAGAAATCGGAATTTTTGTGATGATGAACAAATCGAACCTGTAACATTCGTGCTGTAAATAAGTCCTTTATATACAGTAGTTTTTTTAAAGCTGACTGCCAAACCGGCATTTATTCGGACGGTAAGCATTACTTGATTTTATTTTTACCTTAATATATCAGATAAGATGTTTAGTAATATCTACAGGTTTTTACTATTGATTATGGGTTTCAGTTTAGTACCTTCTTTGCTATCTGCCCAGGATGAATCTATTCGGTTTGGAAGTCTTACAACCGAACAGGGTTTGTCGCAGAGTACAGTAAATGAAATTCTACAGGACAGCAGAGGGTTTTTATGGTTTGCAACAGACGACGGATTAAACCGGTATGACGGATATAACTTTATCGTATATCGCAATAAACCCGGTGACAAATCATCCATATCAGCAAACATGATTACTGCTATTCTTGAAGACCAGCAGGGCAATCTGTGGGTCGGGACGAATGGTGGCGGCCTGAACCGTTTCAACAGGAAAACCGAAACATTTGAGCGTTTTTTGTCGCATCCGGATTCTGCAAAGACAATTTCAAGCAACAATATAACGGCACTATATCAGGATTTTACCGGGGTGATTTTAATCGGCACCAACAGCGGGTTAAGTATATATGAACCTGCAAATAAGCGATTTTCAAGATATTCATCGGATAATGACTCTGGGATTGATTTGAAAAAAAGCCATATTACGGATGTTCTGAAAGATAACTCTGGTATGATATGGTTTGGCACGCAGAGATCCGGGCTTTACAGATTCGACCGTTTTGAAAACTCATTTGAAAAATTTAACAATGGTGATGGTAGTGGCTTGACCGACAACTGGATCATAAACTTATTTCTGGATAAGGATAATACGTTGTGGGTTGGTACTCAAAACGGCGGCTTGCATAAACTGAATTCAGATCGAAAGTCTTTTGAAAATTTCAGGAGAAAAGGCAGCGGCCGACAATCATTAAGCTACAACTGGATTCTGTCGATGTATGAAGATTTGTATGGAGGTTTTTGGATAGGTACAATGAATGGCCTTACCTTATTTGACCGCGAAAGCAATACCTTCAGGGATATTGGCAGCGGAAGGGGGTCGCTGCTTACTAATCACTCAATTACAAGCCTGCTGGAAGACAAATCAGGTGTAATATGGATTGGTACGAAAGATGGCGGATTGAATAAATTTGTACGCACTACAGAGTCATTCCGGGTTTACCAGCATGAACCCGGTAATCCGGAAAGCATTTCCGAGAATAATGTTTGGGCTATTTTAGAAGATCGTAATAGCAATGTCTGGATCGGTACTCATGGCGGAGGATTGAACAGAATAGACTCTGAAACCAAAAAAGTAACCCGTTACAGCTTTGGTTCTGATCCTGAAAAATCAATTAGCGATAATTTTGTGAACGCCCTATTGGAGGACACGGAAGGAAATATTTGGGCAGGCACAATAAATGGCCTGGATAAAATTGATCAAACTACAGGAAGAATTACTTCTTTCATAAATGAACCGGATAATCCCAATTCTATAAGCGGCAATATCATCACATCGTTGTATCAGGACAGAAATGATATAATCTGGATTGGGACATTGAATAATGGTTTGACGGCCTATGACCCCATGGATGAATCATTTCGGCAATTTAAACATGATCCGAACGATCCGGATGGCATCAGTCATAACCGGGTCTGGACAATGTTTGAAGACAATCAAGGTAATTTTTGGGTAGGAACCCATGGTGTGGGGCTAAACCGATATGACCGCGTAAGAGAAAAATTTCATCACTATATCCATGATGTCTCAAACCCGGAAAGCATCAGTAATAACTTTGTAAATTTTGTCTATCAGACCAAAAAAGGGGAGCTTTGGATTGGCACCTTAAACGGATTGAACAGATATGATTATGAAACGGAAGCATTCATCAGGTATGGGGTTGAAAATGGGTTGCCAAACAATGTGATTTATGGGATCGTTGAAGATGACAGAGGCCACTTGTGGCTGAGTACAAATAACGGGATTGCAGATTTCGATCCGGAGAAAAAAACAGTTCGCGTTTACGACCGGGGTGATGGTTTGCCTGGTAATGAATACCGGTTTGGTGCCTATCATAAAGGAAAAAGCGGCAACCTCTACTTCGGCGGAGTGGATGGTGCTGTCGTATTTGAACCTGACAGCATTCGCGATAATCCATTTAAACCACCGGTCGTATTTACTGATTTTCAGATCTTTAACAGGCCTGTGCCAATTGCTGATAGTTCTGTTCTGAAGAAATCGATTACTGAAACAGATTCCATTATTTTAAATTATGACCAATCCGTTTTTTCATTTCAATTTGCAGGCCTGCATTATGCGGCACCATCGCAAAATCAGTATGCTTATATGCTTGAAGGGTTTGAAGATAATTGGCAGTATGTAGGCAGCCGCAGGTTTACATCCTACACCAATCTTGATCCTGGGGAATATGTATTCAGAGTCAGGGCATCGAATAAAGATGGCGTCTGGAATGAAGAGGGCAGGTCACTGAACATAACAATTACGCCACCATTTTGGAAAACCTGGTGGGCAACTATTTTCTACATATTTGCAGGCACCGGAGTGTTTTTATTGATTCTGAACTTTTTTAACCGGAGAGAACGGTGGAAAAAAAATGAACTTGAAAAACAGAAACTAAAACTTGAAGAAGAAGTTCAGACCAGAACGGTACAATTAGCTGAAGAGATGGAGAAAGGGCAGAAATTACTTCATAATATTCTTCCGGCAGAGATTGCAAATGAGCTTATTAATACGGGTAAGTCTACCTCAAAAAGATTTGAATATGTTACGGTTCTTTTCACTGATTTTAAAAATTTTACACAGATTGCATCAAGCATGTCTGCACAGCGGCTTGTAAGTGAGTTAAATGACATATTTGGCACGTTTGATGAAATTATGGAGAAGGAGGGAGTCGAAAAAATTAAGACGATTGGGGATTCCTACCTTGCAGTAAGTGGTATTTCGGGTGAAGAAGAAGATCATGCCGTAAAAGCTGTTAAAGCGGCATTTAAAATGCTGCGATTTATTTCTGAACGAAATAAAAAGGAATCGGTAAAATGGGAAATGAGGGTTGGAATTCATTCCGGCAGTGTGATAGCCGGTATTGTTGGTAAAAATAAATTTACTTTCGATGTTTGGGGTGATACGGTCATTATTGCACAGAGAATGGAGGCTAAAGGAGAACCGGGTGAAATCAACATTTCGGCAGTAACTCATGATCTCATAAAAAATGATTTCGACTGTTTATACCGGGGCAAGATAAATGCAGATGGCAAGGGGAAACTGGATATGTATTTTGTAGTTAAGCCCCGGTTAAAGATTGCACGTAAGGTTGGAAGTTAATTTGTGGCTAAGAGCATCATGCCACAACAAAAAACAGGCTGCTTTCAAACAGCCTGCTTTGTAGTAAATGCTATGTGGAAGCGCAATCAAGCTACTCGGCCACTCCGTTTTTGAGTGCTATTCTGAAAAGTTTACCGGCTCTGTCGAACCGGAGCAATGCGGTGCCGTCTCCTTCAAATTCAATGGAACCTGATACTGTTTTTTCTCTTGTTTCACCATTCACTGTATGACTTTTTATGAGTTCATATCTCATAAAACCGGTAACACCTTCTTCAAGATTACCGTTTTCAATCACCAGAGCCTTATCTATTTTTACATCAG
>JBHJOO010000111.1:0-7043 GCA_050329675.1 Balneolaceae bacterium | reverse complement strand
AGTACTCAGGGTTCTGTTGATGACCCACAAAGTTTCTGGTAGAACCATATAAATTTTGAACGGTATTTATATCCATATTCCCTTCTGCAAGCAAGCATGCAGTTATTGTGATTTTTATTTTGTAACGCAACTGAAACTTCGGCCGGCATTTTTGGAGGCCCTTGTTTCCGAAATAAAATTCCGTGGCAGATTTTTGAATAATGGGGAGATATTTGATACGATTTATATCGGTGGCGGAACTCCATCGCTTCTTGCTGCCGGTGATATAGAGCGCATTCTGCAAACCCTGAACAGGGAGCTGCATCTCGACCTGAAAGAAATCACCATTGAAATGAATCCGGATGATGTAACAGAGGGCTATCTGAAGGAATTGAAACAACTTGGAATTGACCGGGTAAGCCTGGGAGTTCAATCATTCAATTCCAAACTTCTGACATTCATGCATCGTGCCCACAATCCTGAACAGGCTGTATATGCACTTGAAACTATTCAAAAAACAGGATTCAAAACCTACACAGCCGATCTGATTTATGGAAATCCGAATCAGACTATCGATGATCTCGAATCGGATATAAAAAGGCTTTTGGAATTTGATCCGCCACACATTTCAGCTTATTCATTGACCATTGAACCCAATACACGCCTTGGAAAACAGGTGGAACTTGGAAGGCTGATTCCGCCGGATGAGGATACTGTATCCGATCATTTTAAATGTATACAGGCTACGCTTGCCAGCCACGGTATCCGGCAATATGAAGTAAGCAATTATGCTCTTCCCGGACATGAAGCTCTCCACAACAGTAATTACTGGAATCATCACAATTATCTCGGCTTTGGCCCGGCAGCTCACTCTTTCTGGTGGGATACTAAAGATAAAGCCAGAAGATGGCAGAACAGAAGGGATCTGAAAGAATATCTAAAACAGGATTTCAGTCAGATTACAGATGAAGTGGAAATTCTGGATCTGCATCAGCTTGCTGAGGAACGGATCATGCTTGGCCTTCGCACAACAGAAGGTGTATCGGTTCCGGATCTTAAGAAGATTTACGGTTATTCTTTATCGAAACCACAATTGATGTGGATTCAAAAACAGCATGATCAATATTTATTGAAGGGAAAAAGTGATCGTATCCATGTTACATCCCAGGGCATTGGAATTGCCGATTATCTGGTTGTAGAACTGCTCTCACGGCATTAAGTTTCAGGCTGGGTTCACCAATAACAATTAAACCGGTATTCACAATAAATAACCACTTATGATTCAACCGTTTCTTAGCAAAATAATTGATTATGCCGGATTATTCCCCCCGGCTGGTTTACCGCTCGATCAGGTTGTCGTAAACTATTCGGCCTATCAAAAAAGTGAATTCAACTGGATGCTTTCCAAAATGATTATACCGGTTGATAAAATACGTGATCTAAAACATTACCGGGGATCTCAAATAACAAAGGAACTTCCATTTCGGGTTTCTGTGCTTGGATCAAAAGAAGAAACCGTTGAAGAGTTCCAGCTCGGCACGGATCGCCTTTTGGGTGAGCTGGAATGGGCATTGGATGAACTGAAAGGATATATAACAACAGATGCTTTTGAAACCAAACTGCCTTCTGAGGCAGTGGAATCAAATGATCAGGATCTGCTTGTTGAACTTTTAAACGAGACAGCAACACGATTTGAACAGGTGGAAAACGCACCGTCTGTCCTGTTTTATGAGGCAGGATTGACACAAAATCCCGGAAAACAAATGGAGTTAATTACCTCAAGCCTTGCAGAACATAACCGGTTATTAGCAGAAGAAAATTTTGAACAAACACAGCGGGCCGGTTTTAAATTCCGCTGCGGTGGGACATCAGCCGGGGAGTTTCCCTCTGTAGAACTGCTTTCATCTGCGATCTGTTATGCAAGGGAAGCTTTGGTTCCTGTGAAATTTACTGCGGGATTGCATCATCCGCTGCGGCATTATAATGAATCAGTAAAAACGAAGATGCACGGATTTTTGAATGTTTTTGGTGCAGGCCTTTTAGCCTATGCTTACGATTTAAACAAACCAGAAATAGAACAGATACTTTTGGACGAAGATCCGGCATCTTTTGGGTTTGAAGATGACGGGTTCAGATACGATGATATGATCATCTCTGCAGAGGAGATTCGGGACTTACGGGAATCGGCATTTTTGTCATTCGGAAGCTGCAGCTTCGATGACCCTGTTGAGGATTTAAAAACGCTGGGAATTTTATAATTAAATAAAACCGTTTTATTGTCGAATCAACTTTAATGATAGAATTGATGGTAGAAAGAGTCATCCCGGTTGCATTACCGGTGACAGCTTTTTCAATTGTTGTGTATAGTGTTTAATCGACCATTTTTGCCTTTATGAACACACCCCTAAATCCCCTCTCGAGAGGGGACATCCCGACAAACTCTTGTCGGGAAGGGGTGTGTTCTATGAGGGCGTGAAGCAGGAAACCGGATCTGGTCCAGTTCAACGTAATGGGACACACCCCTCGTTAAACTGTCACCGTTAAAATGTTGTTGCCCGCTGTTGGGCAAATATAGGTTCTTGGGATGACTTGACCGACACATATGAGCCTGACACTACACTTGATTAATCAGATTAACCAAATTAAAATTTACAACCACTTTTCAACATGCCCGCATCAGATCTTAAAAAATCATTCATCCCGGTACCGCAGGAGTCACATTTTCCCATACAGAATTTGCCATACGGAGTGTTTGTTCATCCCGGAACCGGAGAACACCACTGTTGTACAGCAATCGGTGAGTACATCGCTGATCTGAATCTGCTTGAAAAAGCCGGAGTTTTCAGCGGACCAAAACTGAAAGGTACTCATGTTTTTTCATTTACCACATTGAATGCATTTATGGCGCTGGGTAAAAGTGCGTGGACAGAGGCCCGCCGCCGGTTAACAAGCCTGTTGTCTGGTGATAATCCGGAATTGAGGGATAACAGCGAACTCAGGGAAAAAGTTTTTTTCAAACAATCAGATGTAAAGATGGCTCTTCCGGCACGGATTGGTGATTATACCGATTTTTACTCATCCGAGCAGCATGCTTTCAATGTTGGTTCCATGTTTCGTGATCCGGAAAATGCGCTGCTTCCCAACTGGAAACATTTGCCGGTGGGATATCATGGGCGGGCCAGTTCGGTGGTAATAAGCGGCACGGAATTACGCCGGCCAAAGGGGCAAACTAAGCCGGATGATTCACCGGTTCCTGTCTTCGGCCCCTGTAAACTTCTTGATTTCGAATTGGAAGCGGGGTTTTTTACAGGCCCCGGAAATTCATTAGGTGATCCTATTCCTGTTTCGAAAGCGTCTGATCATATTTTTGGGATGGTTCTGGTGAATGACTGGAGTGCAAGGGATATTCAAAAGTGGGAATATGTCCCACTCGGGCCTTTTCTTGCCAAAAATTGGGCAACCAGTATTTCACCCTGGATAGTAACAAAGGAGGCCCTGGAACCATTTCGCTGTGAAGGGCCGCCGCAGGATCCTGAACCGCTGCCCTATCTGCAGACAAAGGGGCCGCAATCATACGACCTTGCACTGGAAGTATTTCTTAAAACAGAAAAACTGAGTAACCCTCACCGTATCTGCCGCTCCAATTTTAAGCATCTCTACTGGAATATATGTCAGCAGCTTGCTCATCATACCATTACCGGATGCAATGTGCAGCCAGGTGATTTATACGCTTCTGGCACGATCAGCGGCCCCGATAAAAACTCTTACGGCAGTATGCTCGAACTTGCCTGGAAGGGTACCAAACCGCTGAAACTTACCAATGGTGAAGAGCGCAAATTCCTGGAAGACGGAGATACAGTTATTATTACCGGTTATGCCGATTCGGATGAAGGGTATCGGGTTGGATTCGGGGAAGTAGAAGGGAAGATACTGCCGGCGCGGTAGTTTTATTTCATTGTTTTAAATGCTATGGCTGTTATTGGAACGCTGAAAAACGCCGATTGTGCGGATAGTCACGGATTAAAAGAATCATACCTTTATCAGTGTACATCTGCACAATCCGCGTCATCTGCGTTCTATATATTTGGCAAGTTTTTTCTTTTTCAGTTGACTGTTTGTTACCGTAAAATGTAAGTTTGGATGTCAGATAACAAAAATATTGATTAATTAAAAAGTAACGGAATCATTTAAATGATTATACTCGGTATTGAATCATCCTGTGATGAAACAGCAGCGGCAGTGTACAATTCATCGTCTGGTATACTCTCAAATGTGATTGCCTCGCAATCGGTTCATAAGAAATTTGGAGGAGTGGTTCCCGAGCTTGCTTCCCGTGCACATCATAAAACGATTCATGCCACCGTTCAGCAGGCATTGAATGAAGCTGATTTGCCGATTGAAGAATTGGATGCCATCGCAGTAACGCAGGGGCCCGGATTGCTGGGTTCTCTATTGGTGGGATTGTGTTTTGCAAAGGGGCTGGCAATCTCTGAAGACAAGCCATTGGTTGGGGTGAATCACATCGATGCACATATGTATGCCAATTTTATTGATCATCAGCCGGAGTATCCGTTCCTGTCGCTCATCGTATCTGGCGGACACTCCCAGCTTGTTTACGTAAAAGAACCGTTTCATCATAAAATCCTGGGAAAAACCAGGGATGATGCTGCAGGCGAAGCGTTTGATAAAACTGGTAAAATACTCGGGCTGCCCTATCCTGCCGGACCTGAGATGGATAAGCTCGCAAAAAAAGGGGATCCCGGTTTTTACGATTTTCCCCGAGGAATGATAAAAAAAGGATTTGATTTCAGTTTTTCAGGATTAAAAACGAGTGTCCTCTATTATGTTCAGAAGAAGGGAGAGTCTTTTGTAAAGGAGAATTTGAATGACATTTGTGCAAGCATATCAGCTGCCATCACGGATGTGCTTGTGGCAAAGCTAAAGCGGGCTGCAAAACAAACAGGGGCCAATTCGGTTTTGCTTGCCGGCGGTGTGTCTGCAAACAGCATGCTGCGGGTCAAAACGGAAAAGATGGCAGAATCCATGGGACTGAAATTATATATTCCCCGCCTCGAGTACTGTACGGATAATGCTGCCATGATTGCAATAACCGGTTATTTGAAAGCTGAACGGAATGAATTTGATGATTTGGCGATGAAGCCGTTTGTACGGTATGAGTTTGATTTATAAATCTATATAATAATTAATGTTTTTTTAAGTGTTTTATATTACTTTGCGCATAAGTGATTTGTTAAGTCGGTTTTAAACAATAGCATATTGTTGCTAAAGCAATATTTGAACTATGTAGCCCTCCTTATTAATTTGTAAATCCATAGGAGCAGAGTGAATACTTATCCTATAATAGGATGCATACCGAAGAGCAGACGCTTTCAGTTCTTCTTTCTGTTCTTTTATAGTGTGTTTGCATTAGCAGGTACTGCCAACCAGTTGTTCAATGCATCTACCGGTTTTGACAACCAGCCTCATTCACAAACAGACCCCGGAATTCCATTTATGCGGCACTATTTTGCAAATGATTATAATGCACACAGGGAAAATTGGGCGATTCTACAGGATGATCGCGGCATGATGTATTTTGGAAACAGCAGGGGAATTCTTGAATTTGATGGGGTTTCATGGCGATTGATACAAACGCCCAATGCATCCATCGTGCGGTCTCTTGCGCTCGGAAAGGATAACAGAATATATGCCGGAGCAATGGGTGATTTTGGATATTTGGCGCCGGATTCGACAGGAGATCTCCAGTTTGTCTCGCTTCTTGAATTAGTCCCCGATACACAACGCGATTTTGGAGATGTCTGGCAAACGATTGTTGCAGCTGATGGAATATATTTTCGCTCCAGAAAATATCTTTTTCGTCTTTTGAATGAAGTCCTTACAGTGTGGGAAGCAGAGTCTTCATTTTACTCACCATTTAGCTACAATGGGAGGTTTTATATTGTTCAGAGCCGTCATTCGCTCATGGTCGTGGACGGTGATTCGCTTGTTACAGCACCTGCGGGAGATGAATTTCAAGCCATATACCCCTATGCCATGTTACCGTATGGAAATGATCAACTATTGCTTGGGGCCTATTCGGGTGAACTCTTTCTCTACGATCAAAATACATTGGTATCGTTTCCTACATCAGCAGATAAATTGCTAAAATCTCATTCGATATATCATGGTGCCATTTTGCCTGATTCAACCTATGCGTTTAGTGTAACAGGGCTGGGAATCATAATTATTGATCGTGATGGGGGCCTGGTTCAGATTTTGGACAAATCTGCCGGATTATCAGACAACGAAATAAACTATCTGTATGTTGACCGTGACGGTTCACTATGGCTTGCACATAAAGCGGGGATAAGCCGTATTGAATATTCGTCAGGGTTCACTCATTTTGACGAAAGAATTGGTCTTCGTGGAACTGTACGTGACATTTTGCGGTTTAATGGAGCGTTGTACGCCGCAACTTCTTTGGGTGTTTTTTATCTTGCAGCCACCACGTCCTCTCCAGGCCATGAAAATGAACCGCTGGCTTTTCGGACATCAAAATTTATTCAACTGCCTGAAATTACCGTCCCATGCTGGGCACTTTTATCAGATGGAGAATCTCTGCTAATTGCTTCGGATCATGGGGTATGGGAGCTTAAAGGCGATCGCTTCCGGCTTCTTTCCATGGATCAATCCCAGACGTTTACATTACTGCGAAGCCGGCACGATTCGCTGCGAATCTATGCCGGTTTAATCGATGGAGTCGGAGAACTGAGGTTTAATGGCGGAGAGTGGAATTATGCAGGAAAAATTCATGGTATACATGAAGACATTCGCTACATGACAGAAGATCATAATGGCGCATTATGGCTTGGGACCCGATATCAGGGTGTGCTTCGCGTAGAATCGGTGAATAGAATTAAATCAGATAAATGGAATATCGAACGGTATGATACTACAAATGGATTGCCAGCTATAGGATTGAACTATCCATTTGAAACACCTCTTGGAAATCGTTTTGCAACCCGGCAAGGCTTACATTATTTCGATGAAGAAACCAGGCGGTT
>JBHJOO010000586.1:0-5917 GCA_050329675.1 Balneolaceae bacterium | reverse complement strand
TAAAAATAACAGAAAGAGTCTCTCTTGTCTCTTTTTTAAAATGAAATTGTCAGAATTATTGTGTCTCAAAAAGCTTTAGATTTCAAAATTGAGACTCACACTTTGAAAAGGCGCCTGTTTACGAAGTTCGAGGTTTACATTTGCTGTAAAATTATGTTGCTGCCCATCTATCTCAAACCTGAAGCCAAGAGTAGTAATCACGACCTCATCAATGCTGGAAACTACACCTGTTAATATCCCATCATCATCTGTTTGACCCGTTCCCTGTGGAATAAATTCCACCCCACCTTCAAATATTGCACCTATTTCCATATTGGTATTAGCTATTGGCAGATCATTTTCCGAATCACGAAATGTAACTATGATTTCCGCTTGTGCGAGCACGGTATCATCTGTTACATTACAATTTGCAACTAAAAAAGTCAGGAAAATGATCAGGGGAAACTTTATTATTTCGAAATTCATAATATATGGATTAGCTTATTAGACTTACTATGTAATTTAATCTACCCGATGTAATAAACAAAAAAATTGTACAACAGGTTATTCATTTTACAAAAATCCAGTTTATTTTTTCGTTTTAATTCTTCTAAAATCTAAATTTTACAAAATAATGAATATTCAAAACATTCACTCACTAAATTATTTCCTTTTATTTTTGATATTAACACTTGCTTGTAATAATCAACAGGATCTAAATGGCAACGCACAATTTGTATCACTTTTTAACGGCGAAGATTTAACCGGATGGATTCCACCCGAAGGTGATCAAGGTAACTGGAAAGTGATGAATGGCGTAATCGATTATAATGCCATGAGTGAGGCAGCTGACGACAAGAATTTGTGGACTGAAAAAGAATACTCAGATTTTACCCTGCGTGTTGACTGGCGAATAAAAGAAACTCCCTTTATAAATCACAATGTTCCCATTATTCGTCCGGATGGAACGCATCAAAAAAATGCAGCCGGTGAAGTCATACGAATGTCCGTTCCTGATTCTGATTCCGGTATCTATTTAAGAGGAATGCCAAAAGCACAAGTAAACATATGGTGCTGGCCGGTTGGCTCCGGCGAGGTATGGGGATATCGAACCGACCCGGAAATGCCTGATGAAGTCAGGCGTGCAGTTACCCCGAATATTTTTGCAGATAATCATATTGGTGAGTGGAATACGTTTGAGATTACCATGAAAGAAGACCGGTTAACCGTAATACTGAATGATAAACTGATTATAGACAATGCTCAATTACCCGGTGTAGCCGAAAGCGGCCCAATTGCATTACAACACCATGGAAGAATGGAGGACGGCGAATGGGTAAGCTCGCCATCGCTTGTTCAGTTCAGAAATATTTATATCAAAGAGCTGTAAGTCATGGTATTTTCTGCTACAATCCCTGATCCCGTACAATTTCAGATTTTCAGTGAAAATAAAACCTCAGGCCTGGCAAGAAATACCATGTCTTCTTATTTTAAGTTTAAGGTGGGGCAGGTCCGGTACTTTTCCGGATCACAAGGCGGGGATCCAGCAATTCGTGAACAATCTTTGAATCGCAGTTTTCTAATTGGTTGATCAGAATTTTGGCTGCCATTACTCCCTTCTCATAAATTGGTTGATGTATGGTGGTAAGAGGAGGAAAGGTAAACTTTGAAGTTGGCAGATCATCGAATCCAACTACGGATACTTCTTCAGGAATTTCTATCCCCTCTTCATTCAATGCCAATATTGCACCTATGGCAATTGTATCACTTGTACAAAAAAGTGCTGTAAACTTTTGATTCATTGCTAACAATTTCTTTACTGCCTCGTACCCAAACTCCTGTGAATATAGACCTGTTATGATAAGATCTTCTTTCACTTTTATCCCTTTATCTGAATGAGCTTGACGAAATCCGCGAAACCTCTCTTTTGCCTCTTCAACTTCCGGAACTGCCAAAAGAATGGATATGTTTTCATGTCCAAGTTCCAATAAATGAGATGTAGCTAAATATCCGCCCAAATAGTTATTTACGTCCACCGAACAGTATTCACTGTACTCGGAATGTTGCTGTTTGAATACAACAGGAAAATTATTTTCCTTCAAATCATCAATAATCATATTTATGACTTCGGGTGTATGAAGAATAAATCCATCCGTACCAGATACATCATAAAGAGAGTGCCTGGATTGATTTTGGTTTCTTGTGTCCACAAATGAAAATCTTGAAAAGTATCCGTTTTTTATACATTCATCGAACAAGCCCAGATTGAATAGAGTCCAGTAACCACTGCTAACTTCATTATTTGGCCTGCGATCTGTTAAAACGCTAAGCACAAATGATCGGTTTTTTGCTAAATTCTTCGCAATACTGTTTGGTTTATAATTATACTTTTTTACAATACTCAGAACACGACTTCTTGCAACATCACTTACATTTGGGTGATCATTTAACACTCTGGATACAACTGATTTTGAGACATGAGCCAGTTTAGCAACTTTCTCAATATTGAGTTTTTCCATTTAAAAAATTTAGAATTTCAAACGGTTTATCTTACAGACGCTTTAACAGCTTATCTGCCGGTAAATAAATAATAAATCTTGCGATTCAATAAAAAAACTAATTTTTTACTTTTAAATTAAAAATATGGAACCGGTTCCAGCTTTCATTTCTTAATCTCTCACTTATATTCCATATTATTAAAAATATTTAATCGTAATAACCGATGAATCATTCAGTGACTTCCAAAAAAAACAACACCTTCGACGCTATCGTAGTTGGCTCCGGAATCAGCGGCGGCTGGGCTGCCAAAGAACTTTGTGATCATGGCGCAAAAACTCTTTTGCTCGAACGCGGCAGGCCGGTCAGCCACGGCGAAGATTATCCAACTGCGTTCACAGAACCATGGGAAATGAAGCACAGGGGGCGCCTTCCGCAGGAAGATCTTAATAATAATCCGGTGGTTGCCAAATGTTATGCATATAACGATACAACCAAACATTTTTTTGTAAAGGATGAAGAACATCCCTACATGCAGGAAAAGCCGTTCGACTGGATTCGTGGTTATCAGGAGGGCGGTAAATCCCTGATTTGGGCAAGGGGCGGACAGCGCTGGAGCCGATACGATTTCGAGGGGCCAGCCCGGGATGGATATGGCATCGAGTGGCCTTTCACTTACGATGAACTGGCCCCATGGTACTCACACGTTGAACACTTCGCCGGATGGAGCGGTAACAAAGATGGAATTGAACATCTTCCCGATGGCGATTTCCTGCCACCATTTGAAATGAACTGTGTTGAAAAAGAGATGAAAACGAGAATTGAATCTTCTTACAACAACCGCTACATGGTTCAGGGCCGCTGTGCCCATTTGACTGAAGTCCGGGATATACACCGCCAACAGGGGCGTGGATTGTGTATGGCCCGAAACCGGTGCTACAGAGGATGTCCCTATGGTGCCTATTTTAGTTCAAACAGCTCCACGATTCCCTGGGCTGAACGGACAGGAAATCTTACCAAGCAAATGAATGCTGTTGTTCATTCCATTATATATGATGAAGATCTGGGTAAAGCTTCAGGCGTACGGGTCGTGGATGCCAATACCCATGAAATGACTGAATATTATGCACGGGTCATTTTCGTAACAGCAGCCTGTCTCAACTCAAACCTGATCTTACTGAACAGCAAAAGCAATCGTTTCCCGGATGGGCTTGGAAACGATAACGGAATACTTGGCCGCTACATCTCTTTTCACAATTACAGAGGAAGAATCAGTGCAACTTTCGAAGGATTTAAGGACCGCTACTATGTTGGAAGAAGGCCGACAGGGCCAATCATGCCACCATTTCGAAACGTTTTCAGGCAGGAAGCCAATCTTGATTTCCAAGGCAAATATCTTGTGTCAACCGGAGCCGGCAGGCAGGGTTGGGGGCGTGGTACAGGGTCTGAAAAGATCGGGTCAGAACTAAAAAGTGAATTACAGCATCCGGGAGAGTGGAGTGTCTATATGTCCATTCAGGGAGAGGTGATCCCCATATACGAAAACCATGTGAGGCTTAGTGAAACTGAAACAGACCAATGGGGTATACCTCAATTGATTACATCCGTTGATTATACGGATAATGATGACAATATGATCAGGGATTTCCTGGAACAAGGCTCCGAAATGCTTGAAAAAATCGGGTGTAAGGATATCCGGGCAAATGATTCCAAACAAGCTCCCGGACTGGATATTCACGAAATGGGCGGAGCACGCATGGGTAACGATCCCAAAACTTCGATTCTAAACAGATGGAATCAGGTTCATAGTTGTAAAAATGTTTTTGTGACCGATGGCGCTTGTATGAGTTCCGTCGCCGAACAGAATCCATCGCTTACATTTATGGCCATTACGGCTCGCGCTGCCAATTACGCTGTTGGTGAAATGCAAAAAGGCAATTTGTAATTCAAAACTGCAAAAAGCCTATAAACCATGGTTTGAAAATCAAAAAAATTATTTTGCTTTGAAAATTTCATTATATGAATCTTTTAAAATTAACACTATTTATTTTTACAATAAATGCCTCTGCTATAATTGCACAGGACAGACTTTCAGGTAAATTGTTTGCCACACGGTCTGAAGTTATTGCAAAAAATGGAATGGCCGCTACCAACCACCCTTTAGCCAGTCAGATTGCATTGGATATTTTAAAAATGGGAGGCAGTGCTGTGGACGCTGCGATTGCAGCTAATGCCTTTTTGGGATTTGCCGACCCGGCTATGAATGGCCCAGGAGGAGATATGTTCGCCATTGTCTGGAGTGCTGAAGATGAAAAACTAATTGGCTTGAATGCAAGTGGCAAATCCCCGCAAAATTTGACGGCAGCTTATTTCAAGGAGAAAAATATGAGCAGAATTCCCGCAGCAGGGCCACTCTCAATAACAGTTCCCGGAGTAGTTGACGGATGGTTTGCACTGCATAACAGATTTGGAAATCTGGAATTTCAAACTCTGATGGCCCCAACTATTAATTATGCCAGAGAAGGAGTTGGAATTACCTCAGAAACTGCCGAATTAATGGATTATCTTGAAAGGGATTTAATCCGGTTTTACAATCTTTCCGATGATTTTCAGTGGGAAGATCTACAATATTTTAGTCAGTTATACAGAAAAAATGGCCGATTTCCACAAAAAGGAGAACTCTTCAGAAATCCGGACCTGGCAAATACACTTGAAAAAATATCAAAGCAGGGTAGGTATGTATTTTATGAAGGTGAGATTGCACATTCAATTGTTTCTCACATCCGGGACGAGGGGGGATTTATGACAATGGATGATTTTATCAATCACAAATCCATTTGGGTGGATCCTGTTCATGTAAATTATAAAGGTTTTGACATATGGGAAATACCACCAAATACACAAGGAATATCCGTTTTACAAATTTTAAATATTTTGGAGGGATACGATCTTTCGAAGTATGGTTTCGGCAGTAAAGAGCATGTTCATTATTTTGTTGAAGCAAAAAAGCTTGCCTATGCCGATATGCTAACTTATTATGGTGACCCTGATTTTAATAGCATACCAGTTAAAAAACTTTTATCCAAAGATTATGCTACTGAGAGGAAAAATGAAATACGAGACGATTGGGCACAAAGTTATGGTCCCGGATTAGAATCAGATAACCATACGGTTTATTTGACTGTCGCGGATAAAGAAGGAAATATAATCTCTCTGATTCAAAGTAATTCCTGGTTATTCGGATCGCTTGTTACACCACCGGGTTTAGGTTTTCCATTACAAAATCGTGGAAATGGTTTTACACTTGGAGAAGGGCATATAAATTCATATGAACCGGGAAAACGTCCGTTTCATACTATCATACCAGCCTTTATAACAAAAGATGACACACCTTATATCAGTTTTGGCCTGACCGGCGGTGATAGGCAGCCACAGGGACATG
>JBHJOO010000149.1:0-3372 GCA_050329675.1 Balneolaceae bacterium | reverse complement strand
GTATTTCCTGGCAAACGAAACCAGTGCGTAACTTAGAGCAGATTTTTTAATGGTATCCATGAAAAGAGGTTATGTTTTTAAGAAGCACAGCAAAAGATCGTTTTATATGGTGTGAATTCACCTAACAATTGTTAAGTAATTTATTTCTGCGGATCCGGCTCAGGCTCTCCGGCCTGATGCCCAAATAGGAAGCGATATATTTAAGCGGAACATTTTGAATGATGTTGGGAAATTTGCGAACAAAGTTTTCATAGCGCTGTTCTGCCGTAAGGGTTGATAACTCCTTTATCCGTTTCTTTTCCTCGTCAAGAAAATATTGGAGGATCATGATGGTGTAATCTTTTACCGTTATACTTTTTTGAAAGATGATGTCCACATTGTCCCGATTTACTCTTAATAGTTCACAGGCAGTTATACACTCAATATTTTCATTGGATACCGTCCGGTTCATGAAATGCGTGTAGGAGGTGAAAAACCGGGGGCCGTTATTCATGTCTGTGGTCACTTCATTTCCTTTATTATCCAGGTAAAAGTTTCTCATATAACCGGATACGATAAAATATTGATGCCCCGGAATTTTGCCGGCCTCTTCAATAATGGTGGATTTAGGAAAGACGACCGGCTCGAAAAATTGATAGCATAACTGCCTGTCGTATTCCGGCATTTCTTCTATGAACTCTTCAACGGAATTGAACAGGGTTTGATAGAAAGAGCTGTTTTTTTTCAAAATGTTATCGGGCCTTGAAATTTAAATCCGGGAAAATAACAGGTGTGGCCGGTTTTACTTCAAAAAAAACCGCCACTTGCCGGTTTCCCGGGGATCTGATTCCAGCCTGTTGTTCCGGAGGGCAGGAATTTAATTTAACTATCTGAAGGGTACGGGGATATTTAAAAATAGTTGCAAGAGAGGGTAGATTGGTGTTTTGAAAAACCGGGTTGGTATGGTAATCGCCCTTTGGACTTGATCCATGTTAATAAATGACCCATAAATTTTTTTTAAGCCTGCTAATTGCTGACATTTTTCAAAACTGTAAATTATTTCAGTGTTTCTGTCTGCATGAATTGAAAAGAGATAGAAATTTTTGACCGTTAATAACTCTAAACACAGTTACAGGTGAAATTATGAAAACAGTAATCTCAATTTTTGTTTTGGCATTTATGCTGATTTCGGCTGCTTTTGCCCAATCCGGCACACCCGACTATGAGAAGCTCACAGCAGAGGTGTACGAAATGTTCCAAAGGAACATGGAGCTATTTCAAAACAATGATCTTGATGGGCTTGTAAACCGGTTTACACCGGACGGGTCATTAAAAATGCCGGGCGCTCCACGAATATCAGGTCATGATGCTCTCAGAAAACATTATTCGGGAGAAGCAGGCACGGGCACCCCGCAGCCGGAAGATGTTGATTTTAAATTTGCGTTTGTAAGTGTAGATATTTCGGAAGCCGGTGACATGGCTGTGGTTATTGCCGAATTTGATATTTCATCTTTAGCACCCGGTGGCACGTTTAATGACAGCGGTGTGATATTAATGGTGCTGAGAAGGGTGGATGATGAGTGGAAAATTTTTGCTGAAAATGTGAGTTCCGGGCCGGTTGCTTCGTTTGATTAGTTCGTAAAATTAAACACCTTTTCAACGATAGTATAGAAGCCGGAGAGGTTTTCAGTCAAATCGAGGATCAGCGTTTCGAGATCCGGAAGCTGATCCGGCACCTCGTTAAACTTCCCGATAAGATCAACATTGCCTGGCAGCCCACCGGTCTTTGATCTGTTCCATTTTATTGCAAATTGCAGATTATCATGAGCTGAATGTATCACTTATTCAGCTCAATTTTTATCACATACTTTATCCGATTAGACGTCTTATTTGGCTTATAGATTATAAGATCTGCTTTATAAAAGGGATTCAATTCGGCCAATCTCTTTTTCATTTAAAAACAAAAAAGGATTTCTTGATTATTAATTCAGTCATGTTTATTTATCTGAAAACTTACTTTAAAATGTGATTAACTGTAAAACGCATCTAAGACAAGTCAAATAGAAATATCACAATGAAACAAATAGACTCTCTCCGAAACATTTTCTTTCTTCCACTGCTGATTCTATTTGCCGCAAACTGCGGTGAAACGGAATCCGGTTCATTCACAACCTACGATGCCGATGTCTTTTTTGAGACCGTAACCTATGGCCTTACACACGGCGGGGGACACGCTTATTCTTCCGACGGAACACGGCTCATGTTCAACTCCGATCAGTCCGGTGTATTCAATGCCTATACCATAAATATGGAAACGGGCGAGGTTGAAGCCCTCAGCAGTTCGGATGATAACTCGATTTTTGCTGTATCGTGGTTTCCGGATGATGACCGCGTGCTGCTGACCGGTGACGTGGGCGGAAATGAACATAACTCCGTATTTGTGCGTGAACCGGACGGAACCTTGCACGATCTGCTCCCGCAGGGGGATTATGAAGTTGCCGGCCAGCAGTCCGGCCTCCGTTTTGAAAGCTGGCAGTCAGACGGCGAAGCCTTTTTCCTGACCTCTACTGAAAGAGACCCCCAGCTTGCAGATCTCTACCGTTACGATGCCGAGAGCTATGAGCGCGAAATGGTATTTCAAAACACACGAGAACTCCCCTTTCCAACGCGCGGGTTTAACGTCAGCCCCGACGGGCGCTGGCTTGCCCTCGATTTTCACAACACGCGCTACCATTTTGATATCTACCTGGTGGATCTTCACAGCGACGACCGTACGCCACAACTGATTCTCGCTCCCGATGAGGGGGAAGCGCTCCACCGCGGGATCACCTACACACCCGACAGCCGGAAACTGATTTACGGAACGGATAAAGACGGGGAGTTTCTGCTGGCCTGGGCCTATGATCTTGAAACCGGCGAAACAGAACAGTTGATAGAGACAGACTGGGATATCACATCGGCCAGAACGGGCGTGGACAGCGGCGTAACCTACTCACCGGACGGCACCTGGCGGGTTGAAATTATCAATGCCGATTCGCGCAATGAAGTGACCATCCGCAATATGGAGACCGGCCGGCCGCTTGATCTCTCATTTCTGCCGGACGGGATGATCAGCAGCCCGCGCTTTTCATCCGGCGGATCCGCCCTGGCCGTGGTGCTGAAACGGGATTCGCGGCCCACCGACCTTTTTTACGTCGATCTGGAAGCCAAAACCTATGAAAGGCTAACGGAAGCGTTAAATCCTGCCATACAGGAGTCGCACCTGGTTGAAAGTGAGGTGGTTCAATTTGACAGCTACGACGGACTCTCCATTCCCGGCCTGATGTATCGTCCGCACGGCGCCGATATCGACAATCCGGCCCCGGCAATGGTTTGGGTTCACGGCGGGCCCGG
>JBHJOO010000062.1:0-6093 GCA_050329675.1 Balneolaceae bacterium | reverse complement strand
CAAAAAAAGCAGTTTCGATACCGGCACTTAACTGTTCAGATGTTTCCCATTTTAGATTTGGATTTGCAATCTGACTCGGAAAAGCTCCGGTCACAACAGTGGGGGGGGTTCCAAATCCGAAACCTGCATGGGTCGTTATTAAAGGTGTAAAGCTGAATTGTCCTATATTATCACTTCCGTTTTGACCCCAGCCCCCGCGTATTTTCAGCATATTGAGAGGCCCAACATTGTCCATAAATTCTTCCTGGGTAAGTATCCAGCCAACAGAAAAGGCAGGAAATACACCCCATCGATTATCTGGCCCAAACTTTGATGATCCATCCGCCCGTAATACACCTTCCAACAGATATTTATTGTTGAAATTATAATTTAACCGGGTAAAGAAGGAAGCAAGAGACTCTAATGCCAAACCTCCAAAGTTTGTCATACTATCTTCGTCGGTTCCTACTGAAAGAAAAGCATTATCAAACGTCTCCATGGTAAGATTTGCTCTTGAGCCGCCAACCCATTCATTTCTGCTATCCTGTAATTCAAAACCTCCTATTATACTATATTGATGATTTTGAGTTTGGTCTTCAAATCGCAAAACATGACTTGTTTGCCAGGTGCGCGATCTGATTTGCTGCTGAAAGGCTGATGTTGTTGAATTTACAACATTTCCACCGAGATCAAAAATTGGTGTAAACGAGCGGTTATTACCGAATGAAAAATCAATATCTACCGAAGATCGTAAGCTCAGTTTGTCAGTAAAACTAAACATTCCATAAACACCACCTACAAGTACATCCTCGTTAAACTTGGCATTTATGATATCGATTGCAGCAACCGGATTTACTACCTCTTGCGATGCAAACGGTGATTTGGCAAAATTACCATCTTCATCACGAACAGGTGTAACCGGATCAATATTGGCAGTTCTGGCCATTATTCCACCAAATTCCTCGTTTGGATTGATACCTCGGGTGATTTTGTTAGTGTAATTTAGTCTGGTACCATACGACAATTGGCCTCGCTTATGGTCTGTATTAAGCCGAAAAGTTAAACGCTGAAAATTCGACTTGTCTTTTGCGACAATCCCGTCTTGTTGCCGGTATGTAAGTGAGGTCATGTATGTGGATTCTCCTGATCCGCCAGATAACCTCAGACTGTGATTTGTAACCGGCGCATTAAAGAAAAATACTTCATCCTGCCAGTCGGTACCTGCTCCGATTTCTGCAATTCGTTCATCAATGTCAGGAAAAGGAATCGCGCGTCCATCATTGGCAAAACTTTCATTCATGATTCTCATGTAATCAGGGGCTTCAAGCAAGTCTGTTCTTTTCCATGGATTTTGAATTCCTACAGAACCATTGTAAGAGATCTGAATAGGACCCGGCTGCCCTCCAGCTGTGGTAACCATTACAACACCATTTGCACCCCGAGCTCCATAAATTGCAGTTGCGGAGGCATCTTTCAAAACTTCGATAGATGAAATATCACTTGGACTTAGAAAATCGATATTACTAACCGGCATGCCATCAACAAGATAAAGTGGTTCTGCATCACCGGTTGTACCTGTTCCACGGATTCTTACTGTTGAAGAAGAACCCGGCTGCCCGGAGTTTTGCATAACCATAACACCCGCTGTTCGCCCCTGAAGAGCTTGTTCAACACGAAGGGATGCAGATTGCTCAATTTGTCTTGATTCAATTCTTGAAATAGCTCCGGTTACAAGGCTCCGTTGTTGTAATCCATAAGCAACAACTACAAACTCTTCACCAAAGATGATATCCGGTTCCAATCGAACGTTAATCTCTTCTTTTCCATCAATTACAACCGCTTTTGGTATGTATCCTATAAACCGAAAGATAAGAGTGCCTTCAAGAGAAGGGACAGTAATGGAATACTCACCATCAACATTTGTTGCTGTTCCGATAGTTGTTCCCTGTAGTATTATATTCACACCAAGCAGTGGTTCATCTGTTTCAGAATCAACCACTACACCCGTTATGGTTTGCCCGAATGCATTAATCGACCAACAGAGTACAAGTGCAATGAGAATTTGTATCTTTTTTAGATTAAACATGTTGTTCCTCTTTAATTTTATATTCTAAGTAAAGGTTGTGTAAAAATTCTTTGGGCTTCTCATTTTTTCGTAAGCTCAATAATATCAATGGAAAAGAACTCCATTCCCCATTATTCGTGAAAAATTCCTGTCAACAATATTCCGTACTGCCATTGAATCCTTTGATTATTTGAGAAGCAGCATTTTTTTCGTCTGAACATATGCACCTGTATGTAATCGATAGATATATAATCCACTTGCAAGATCAGAAGCGTCAAAACGGACGATATGCTGTCCTGATCGATATAAACCATTTGCAAGGTTTGCTACATGACGGCCCATAATATCATACACATCAAGAGTTATTTCAGATATTTCAGATAATTCAAATTGTATATTGGTTGTTGGGTTGAATGGATTAGGATAGTTTTGTTTCAGCTTAAAAGTTTCAGGTACACTGTCATCATGCTGCTCGGTGGAAGTGGGAATTTCAGAAGTGAAAATCTCTATATCATCAAAATACCAGGTGAAGTCAGGACCTCCATCTCCAATTTGTCCCGCTGCCATGTCAAATATGAGTGTGATAATATCCCACTTTTCCTCAAAACCGGCTCCACTCATATCCCAGATGAGTACTTCCCATTCATTGCTGGTAGTGGTTTCTACAGAAATTTCATAATCTTGCGTCCCATTTTGCTGTTCTATTTTCATTAAAACAGGTACGTTTTCCCGGGGAGACCAAACTTTCATGCTGATTGTATAATTGTCTTCATCAAATGCAAATTCTTCACTAATTGGCAGCCATGCACCTCCCCAAAACTCTCCACCGTTTTTTATCATTCTGCCAACATAGTTGCTTGGATTGGCTTCATTTTGGTGGGGATTTTTTATTACTTCCATATTGCCACCATCAAAATTAACAATTACATCATCCCATGGAATATTTGTGTCTTCAAAATCGACTGGAAGGGACACACCCAAATCTTGCTGATCGGGATCCTGATACACTCTTACATAATCAATAATCATCTCCTGGGGAAATACAGTTGTTTCGTCAGGACTTCCCGGCCAATTCCCTCCTACAGCTACATTCAATAGCATATGAAATCTTTTATCAAATGGTGCCGGAAAATCATGTCCCTGAGTAAACCAGTTGCGTTGAATCTGATATAATACACCGTCAACAAACCACCGGATTTGGTCTTCTCTCCATTCAAGTGCAAACGTATGGAAATCATCTGAAAATTTTCTGGAATCTAATTGAAAGGAAGCACCGGAAGAAACATTATCAGGCCAGCTTCCTCCGTAATGAATAGTTCCGTGTACTACACCGGGTTCATGTCCAACCAATTCCATGATGTCGATTTCACCACTGGCTGCCCATCCTCCATAAGCGTTATCTGTCGGCATCATCCAGATAGCCGGCCAAATCCCCTGGCCTTCCGGTAATTTAGCTCTAATCTCAAACCGGCCAAATTTCCAATCTCCCTGGTAAATAGAGCGAATGCGGGCTGAAGTGTAGTTTCTGTTATTGAAAGATTCTTTACGAGCAATTATATGCAGTTTGCCATCGGCAACAAATATATTTTCTTCCCGATCGGTATAATATTGAAGCTCATTATTACCCCATCCAACCAGGCCTTCTGAAGCACCTGTCCCAAATTGAAATGACCACTTTGATTCGTCCAGTGTATCCCCCTCAAATTCATCAGACCAAACCAACTCCAAATTTTGAGCATGTAATGGTGTTAAATGAGTAAAAGAAGTGGTTATCAGTAAAATGATTCCTATTCGTAACAAGTATCCCATAATCTTTATTTAATTTTTGCAGAAATATTCAAACCCCTAAAATGAATTACAGACTTCAATTCACAAAGAAGTTTCCACCACGCCCTTCATGAATATTACAAAAAATTTCTTTTTATGTGAAAATTTATCTCATAAAATTTTCACAATTTCCATTTTTAGTGCAAATTTTGCAGAAAAGCTGTTTATGGGTTATACAATCCTGTTATTGTATAGTAAATCATGCTTATATCTGGTTGATACCAAACTCATAGAACAATAAATTTTTCATCATGTCCTGAAATTTTGCAGAAATATTTTGCAAATACTTGGAATATTCTGCAAATTACTATTAGTTGAGTTTCAAATGTTTGGCATATAGCTACATCTTGAAGAAAGCATTCAACTATCGTGATTGTATTAAATATAACTTTAACAAAAATAACCTGAGGTACGTAATGAAAATAGTTACTATCAACAACATAATAACATTAATTACAAGCTGTTTGCTGTTGACGTTTTTGACATCAAGTATGCTTAGTGCGCAGGTGATTGTTCCACCTGATGAGCCAAATGATCTTATTGACTTGCCTTTTGAATTTAATATGGATTCAGAAGAGATAGATTGGGAAGGATATACATTTTTCCCATTTGCAGGTGCTGCTCTTGAAAGAATAGAAAACCCTGATAAATCAGGCCTTAATGAGACAGATTATGTATTGCAATATATCAAAGCTGGAGGCGATCCATGGGCTGGTTTCTTTTATCATACCGATGGTATAATGGAGGGAACAGATGAGGCAGTATTTCGACTGAAAGTATGGTCGAACAGAGCCGGTATTCGAGCACTGCTAAAGCTTGAGATGCGCCAGTTTCCTGATGTAAATACAGGCGATTTGTTTGTAGATATAGATGCTACAGGAGAATGGATTGAGTTGGAATGGGATCTTAGCGGAATTGATCGTGACACTCCATTTGACCGTGTTGTCGTAATTTTTGATTTGGAAGGCGGCTCTGGCGATGGCAGCGACCCATTTATCTGGTTACTGGATGACTTCGGATTTGATGACGGACAAATAACCGTAAGCACTGAAATTACAGATGCAGGTATACCGCAGTCTGTGAAGCTGAACCAGAATTATCCAAATCCATTTAACCCTACTACAAATATTGAATTTGCGCTTTCGCAGAATTCACACACCACACTTGAAGTGTTCGACATGCTTGGACAAAAAGTTGCAACACTTGTGAATGGACAATTATCGGCTGGTCAACACATCATTAATTTTGATGCTTCTAATCTTTCAAGTGGTACATATTTATACCGCCTGCAAGCTGGGAATGAAGTACTCGCCCGGAAGCTTACATTAATTAAATAACCAATTAATTAATTTTGGCTGCCGGAAATTTTTCCGGCAGCTTTTTTTTTGTTTCAACAAGTAGTCGTTTTTTATTTGTTTTAGTTTTAAATTTGGCAGTTAATTTATTAAAATCCTTTAGGTTAATACATTAATGGTAAATATATGTCGATGTTTATATGAAAATTACACTTAAAGATATTGCGGAGGATACAGGTTTATCTATCTCAACAGTATCAAGAGCCCTTTCACAGAAAGGATCAACAAGTACTGAAAATAGGAGAAAAGTTTTTAAAAGCGCCCGCCGTCTTAACTATCCATTTAATAATATTTCAACACCGCTTAGTTTACGTGATAATATTTATATAGCATTAATTACCCAATTTCATCCTGGGGAATTTTATGCGTCATTTTTCAATGGTTTTGATTTAGCCGCAAAAAATACAAATATCCATTTTGGTTTATTTAACGTAGCCAATAAAAAGAAATCGGATTTAGATATTATCATGTCGATTAGCCAGGGTGTGTTTGATGCTGCAGTTATCTTTCTGCCCGCTTTTACCGAAGATGATTACATTGAAGCTCTCCGGAGGATTGGTGATGACTTTCCTATGATTTCATGCGCGCCAATTGCGACCCCTGTAATGGATACTGTAGCGTTTGATAATTACAGAGGCGGGCATCTGGTAGCAAAACACTTTCACGAACGTGGTTATAAAAAAATTGGAATTATTCAGGGGCCAACTTTAAAAGTCGAGGCACAACTTCGAAAAAATGGTTTAACTGATTATTGTGAAAACAATGGATTAGACGTGGTGTGGTCCTTTGGGACAAATTATGACCTCGAAGAGGGCCAAGCTGCATATGAAAACTATAAAACTTTGCCAATTAAACCCGAAGCTATTT
>JBHJOO010000161.1:0-3680 GCA_050329675.1 Balneolaceae bacterium | reverse complement strand
TTTTATATGATTCTTGAAGTAAGATGGCGAAACGATTACCTCACCATTGTTTCTTGACAATCTGGTGGTTCTAATTTCATCTATACCAAATCGCGCTACGTTCCCGTAAACAGGTAGCGGGCTTTTTTCGGCAGAATAGTAGTAATTATAGTCATCCCATGCCCATCCGCTGCCAAGGTGATTATCCTTAAAGTTGCTATCCGAGAAATAGAGGCTGGATTCATGTGATTTCAGAAACTGATACACAGAGTCACTACCAAAATCATGGTGTAGAAATGAGGGGTCCCCTGTACCCCAAAAAATCAGGGAATCTTCCCTTTCAATATATGCAAGTGCCGGAACACGCTCAGGAAGTGTTAGCAAACCGGCATAAAATGTAAATAATTTGGTATTTGATGCGGGTATAAAATTTCTGCCGCCATTAAAACTGTATAATTCAAGGTCGTTCTCAGGATCATAAAGAGAAAAGCCTGTAAATGATTGTGAAAAGATATCCGACCTGGTAAAAATCTGATCTATAGCTGAACTGAGCTGTTCCAGTTTACCGGGAGGTTCAGTTGCATCCGTTATCCTTTCGGCTGGTTTACAGGCAGATAAGAATAGAACTGTAAGTGCGGAGCTAAGAATGATTAATTTCATAACTTCTCAAAAGTGTAAAGTTAATTCACAAAAGGCAAGATCTTACACAATGAATTTTTACTAATCAAGGCCTCCATACCATGAAGGAACGGGCACATCAAGCATTGTTTTAAGGCCTGGCTGCATTTTTAATACGGACGGAATGGCATTAACCACAATGGCAGCTGTTGCTACATCTCCATTTACACCGCCCGGAATTTCGGATCTAAATCCGGGATCACCTTCAATGATAACCTTATCAACAGGATTTTTCTGCCCGACGGAAGCTACAAATTCATGTTCAATCATCAATTTGCCATTTATTCTTACCCCCGCTACTTGTTTTAGCCCGGCTACCATTCCGGATTCAATTTGCGTATAGTCAGTTTTTAAATGTTCACTGGCAACAATCGGCTCCATTGTTTCAGTAATTTCATCGGGTTTCAGCCTCAATGCTTCTGCCACAAACCAGGCAGATTCCGGCAGACCGACATGGCCGAGATTTTCCCTCATCATATCAAATTCTTCCATGGTTAGGCCTGCTCCGATTTTTTGCTGAAATGGTCCCCTTCGGCTGGATGCATCCTGAATTCGGGATATTTTCACAAAAGTTATATTCCTGCAAACGGATGACAGGACGGCCGGAAGATAATCCATCAAAAATCCGGGGTTTACTCCGGTTGCAAGACAGCAAATACCCATTTCTTTACAAATACTGTCTATTTCCTGAGCCGCCCGGGGATTCGTTTTCCAGGGGTGTGTCAGTTCTTCGCACGTCGTGACTACATGAAGGCCTCGTATAGCAGCATCTTTAATCTGAGGAATAATGTGGTCCAGCTTCGAAACGGTTGCTATAACTGCCACCGCCTCATCAGAATCAAATTTGCTATTTTTCCAGTTCGTTTCAACCGATACGCCTACATTGTTGACTCCAGAAATCTCACCCACATCTTTTCCGGCGATAGAATTATCCAGATCAATAGCTTCAACTATTTTTAATCCTTTTCTTTGCAGAATATATCTTGTCAGCTGTCTGCCAATCGGGCCGAGGCCAACCTGTACAATTTTTATCATTTAATATTTAAAATACTTTATTTTTAAAAATAAAGCCTCCCCTTTGAAGGAAAGGCTGTTCATCATGTAAACTGATTCATTCCAAGTCATAGGATGACTTGTTCACTTATAATCAATTAAATGGATTTTTACATGCGAGTGAGGCTGTCCAATAGGTAAAGGATCCAAATATACAGCCTAAAATATTTAAGATTTTGAGCGTTGTTTAAAAAATCACCCCCCCCTAACCCTCCGTCAGCTGACGGAGGGAAGTTTCGATGGTTGACTTTTCAATAAATGAAAATTCTTAAAATTTTTAGGTTATAAATTCACCAAAAGACCTTTTTGGACAGCCACATGACTTCCTTGATTGAAAATCAATTGTTTACGGGACAGCTGTAATCTGTATGTTTCTGAGTGCTGCCCGAATCGACTCGGTGTTTCGCTGCGTTAAACCATTTTCGTTTATCACTTCTATTTCAAAGCGAATGGTAGTCGGATTTTCCGGTACATCCGGTACAGTGTAAACCAGGGTGATTTCGTATGTTTGAGATTCATCTGAGAATACAGCATTACTGGCCGGTTCTCTAAGAACTTCCTGTAATGCCCTGATATTAACAAGAGAATCAAAGAGTACGATTTCACTCACCGGATCGGTTGAAGTAAAACTCACAAAAATCTGAACTGATTCACCTGCTGTAAATTCAGGTTGGTTGTTCAGAATTTGAATATCCGCAATTACAGGAAATGCCCTGCCTGTTCGCTCGAGGTTATCGTTTAAAAAATTATCCTCGCTGCAGGAGAATAAAAGTAGTGCTGAAGTTACAATAACCAGGTAATTTCTGATAAATTTGAATTTATTCATGATCATTTCTCATTTAAAATTAATTATAAAACCACATCAAGGTTCCGATATCCCTGACCACTTTTCTCACTTCTTCTTCATTTCTGCTGAATTCAGTATTGGGATAAACAGCCCGCTGAATCCACTGCCCGTTTAAATTCGGGTTGTGATTAAATGGTAATTCAAGATCTGTGAATATAGAGTTATCGAAAAAGTATCTGCGAAGATCATTGAACGTTTCCGGATTCAGAAAGAGTGCTTTATATTTTTCTTTCATGATCAATTCCATTGTCAGATTAGCAGCTCCAACAGCGACATTTGGATCACTCAAAAAAGCATCCCGGTCAGATGCACTAACCCCCAGTTTGTTCATGTTAGCCCTTATTCCTTCCAGGTAAGCATCATAAGCCTGTTGTGAGGCCCCGGTGGCGAACCTGTTTCCTGCATTATCTCTGAGAAAAGCCGCTTCTGCCTCAATAAATTTTACCTCAGCATAGGTAATCATTGGAATAGGTGCATCTTCACGTGTATGCCATGTATCACCCGTAAATACAGTATTTGAGAGGGCATTAGGAGCATCAAAATTGTTACCAAATGAGCCATTTGCACTTCCGTAGAATTGATCAGCTCCGCCATTATCAACAATTATAGGCAGCCTTGGGTCAAACTCGGGAAACCTGGTTCCATTCATGGAGCTCACTAACTGGTCAGCCGGAACCGGAGCCGGATTCCCTGTAAGCCGGGCAAGAAATGCACTCGTATGCCATGGGTTCAGGTTTCTTTGATTAAATTCAATCTGCATATCATCACTATTATCCTGCATGGCATTAGCAATTGCGTTCAGAGCATTATTTGCCGCATTTACAGCCCCTTTATTAATTAAATGAATATGATATCGTGCTTTAAGTGCATAAGCGGCGCGCAGCCATTTTCCGATATCACCATTGAAAATCAAATCATCGGAACCGGGCTGACGTACTTCCGATGCCGGTTTTTGCAATTCTACAATCGCTTCATCCAGTAGGGTCTGAATGGTATTATATATGCTTTCCTGCGAATCAAAGGCAGGTGTAAATTCACCTTCTACAAACGATTCTGTCCAGGGTATATCTTCCCATGCATTGGTTCCAAGCCCCAGGTTTACAGCCTGCATCACTTTAATAAT
>JBHJOO010000253.1:0-7381 GCA_050329675.1 Balneolaceae bacterium | reverse complement strand
AGAGCTTTTATTCCTTCCGGAACAACTGCACCCGGTTTGGGTACCGGCTTTGGCCGCAGAGCTGAAAGGAGTTTTCTGCAGCTGAATAATGATATCAATATACGATACAATAATTTTATTACAGATAATCTCGAAATCACAGCTCTCGTTGGCGGCTCTTTACAGTATGAAGAAGTGGAACAATTTGCAAGCCAGTCTACTCAATTCAGCCCCTTTATTGATGTAGTTGGCGGAGGTTCAAATTTTAGCCAGCCGGGTGAATTTTTAAGCGAAATAGTAATTTATGGAATATTTGCCCAGCAAACGCTGGGATACAAAGATCGATATTTTTTAACAGCAGCAGGCAGGTTTGATGCATCATCCGTATTTGGGCGGGATGACCGCTGGCAATTTTTTCCGAAAGTGAGTGGTTCCTATGTGGTTTCTAATGAGCCATTCTGGAATGATTTTTTCCTTAATGAATTCATTTCAACTTTTAAATTCAGAGCTTCTATTGGAGCTTCGGGTGGGCAAACGTCCATTGGGGCATTCGACAGGTTTACTACATTTAACCCGCAGTCGGTGAATGGCAGAAGTGCTTTACTTCCATCTACACAACAGGGTGCGTTAAATGTAAAGCCGGAACGGCAGAGAGAAGTTGAATTTGGAATCGATGCCAACTTGTTTGATGACAGGGTTGCTGTAGAGTTTACATGGTTCGACCAGCGAGTTGAAGACCTGCTTCTTTTCAGGTCGGCAGCTCCAAGTTCAGGATTTTTAAGCCAGCTGGGTAATTTTGGAAGGCTTGATAACAGGGGAATTGAATTATTGGTACGGGCTGTGCCGGTAAACACGACAGGTTTACAATGGAGTACTACCGGTACTTTCTCAACATATAATAACAAAGTAAGTGGTATTGAAGGAGGAAGAATTACCATTCCGGAGTCGTTCGGCCAGGTTGCAGCCATTAACGGAGAGCCATTGGGTGTGTTTTTCAGTTCGGCATTTGAAAGAGATGCGAATGGAAATCTCGTTTTGGATGATTCAGGTTTACCGGTGCGTGCTACAGAAAATCAAATTATCGGTGATCCGAATCCGGATTGGATTGCATCGCTCATAAACGAAGTTAGAGTTGGAAGACACTGGAACTTTCGCGCTCAGCTCGATGCCTCATACGGAAACGATATTTTTAATTTTACCCGCAGGCTTGGGGCCTTTTTCCCATTTGGAACTCACAATGATCTTCAAAGGGAACTGGAAGGCGAACTGCCTGAAGGATTCAATGCAAGAGTTTTTGGAATTTTTGAACACTGGGTTGAAGATGGTTCCTTTTTGAAATTGCGTGAACTCTCAGCCTCATACACTCTATTTCCAGAGGCTTTTGGTTTACAGAGCCTGAGTATCAGATTTATCGGCCGTAATCTCTTTTCTATTGATAATTTTACCGGATTTGATCCTGAAACAAATGTTGGAGGCCAAAGAACAGCTGTTCGCGGATTTGATTTTGTCCAGGTTCCTATTCCAAGAAGTTTTCAGCTTGGAATCACAGCTAACTTTTAATCAATAAATCATATTCAGATCAAGATGAAAAATTTTAAAAAAATACTTTTTTCTTACGCTTTAGTAACTTTCATGATTGTAACTTCTTGCAGCCTTGATATTACAAATCCCAATCAGGCTACCGACAATGAAGTTCTTGGAAATGCCGAGGGGATTCGAAATCTGGCCGTCGGTTTACAGGGATTTTATGCAGAAACGGCACTTCCAGCAGCTATATTTGCACCTGCCGTAACAACCAGAGAAATGGCAATCAACACAACTTTTGCCAGTCTTGTAGAACTTGAACAAGGCGGAACTGTGCTTCCGCCTGAAAACAGCAGGGTTAACCGGCTTTGGAATAATATGATGAGAGCGATCGATATGGCTGAGCAATTAATTGAAAATGCTCCGAATGTAATTGTAGATTCAGGCGAGTTGAGCGGGATCGTTGCACTTTCAGAGATTCACAAAGCCATGGCACTTGGATATCTGATTCAATCATTTCAGCAATCACCGGTATCAACCGGCGAAAATGCCCAGTTTTTTTCAAGAGATGAGGTTCTTGCCGAATCAATTTCTTTGTTGCAAAGTGCACTAAACAGAATCACTACAAACCCGCCCAGTGTAAATTTTAATCAAAATATTATCTTTTCTGGTTTTGATATTGAAAATACAATTCATGCCTATTTGGCAAGGCACCATTTGCTGGCCGGTAATTACCAGGATGCAATAAATGCTTCTAACCAGGTAGATCCGTCAGCTGTTTCTGTATTTACTTACGATGGATCTATTTCCAGAAACCCGGTTTTTCAGGGAGTGCTGAGCGGTGATGAGGGCCAGGAATATGCTCCCAGGGATAATTTCGGTACACCGGTTACTGAAGAAGGCGATGAAAGAATTGAATTTTATCTCGAACCGGCTGACAATTTTAGTATCCCCAATGGACTTCCAATTGATATATTAAAAGGATTTTTCAGTTCACCGTCATCTCCGATACCCGTGTATTTACCGGGTGAAATGAATTTGATCAGGGCTGAAGCTTTTGTGAATTTAAACCAGCCACAAAACGCGGTAAATGAAATTAATATTGTCAGAACCAAGACGTCATCGGAAGACCCTTTTGGCCTTGGGGCTAATCTCCCCGAATATACAGGTTCTCTTGACGAGCAATCACTTTTTACCGAAATATACAGGCAGAGAACAGCCGAACTTTATTTAACAGGATTAAGGTTTGATGATATGAGACGCCTGGGACGTCCGGCTCCTTCAGGAACAAATCCTCCACTGGAAGCGGAAAGAAACAGAATATGGTATCCATATACAACACAGGAGAGGCAGAATAATACGAACACACCACCTAATCCTGATATTTAATAAGTGACTTATTCGGCCATAAAAATAATCACTCTTTTTGCAATATTGGTTTCGTCTGACTTATTCAGGCATTTGAACGCTCAGGAAGCAAACGGGGTGGAGTCGGTAATCACAGAAGTTTTTGATGCTATGCGCAATAATGACGAGGAGAAGTTGCAATCTCTGTTCTATTCGGATATGACAATGAAGATTGTTGACCATCAGAATGGAAAGTCAACTTTAGAAACTTCATCAGCAGAACAATTTGTCAGGGCAGTTGGGCAGCCGAAGGATGAGATATGGGATGAGCAGTTCGATGAATTGGAGATTATTGTTGATGGACATTTCGCAACGGCTGTAATGGACTATGGATTTTACCGGGGAGATAGATTCAGCCACTGTGGTAAAAATGTATTCAGCTTGATTCAAACAGGCAGCGAATGGAAAATATTTTCCATTATCTATTCAAGGCGAACAAACAATTGTGAAAAATGGATTCATTGATTAATGGGCATGGTTCGTTGTGTGTTGTTTGTGGTCAGTTGTTCGTTGTTCGAAATGCCAACTGACTACTAACAACTGACTACTAACAACTGACTACTAACAACTGACTACTAACAACTGACTACTAACAACTGACTACTAACAACTGACAAAAACGACTTTTCACTTTTCCTGATACCGATAATTTAAAGGTGATACAACATTCGCCTAAGTTGTACAGGTATTTATAAACCTTTTAATGAAAACTATATTTAAGATATCCTGGTACAAAATGTTGATTTCTAAATGGCTGTTTTCACATGATGAGCTTTTGGAATTTTTTGTGATACATATTTTAGAAAATGGAAGCGTTTCCAAAAAAACTTGTTTTAAAATTTATATGATAAGGCATAAAAATATTTTAGGCATTATTCCAGCTTCATTCATAATTATATTAAATAAAATTGATAGATAACTTATTAATTATGGCAATTATGGTTTTTGTGTGTATTTATTAAATTAATTGAAAACTAAAATAAATTTTCGGTTAAATATTTTTAAATGTGAAAGGGCTTTTTTATTATAGAAGCATCGTAAGTTAGAAATGTTCCGCGGTTCTTTATCAGGGGACTGCGGCTCAGCATCAAAAATCAAAATTAGATTAGAGGAATCAAAATATGAATGGACATAAGCTACGGAAGAGTGTGCTCTTCTCAACATATGGATCATCTCGTTTTGTTATAAACGATATGAATAAAATGTTTACGAAGATTGTCCGAAGCCTGCTTGCCTTTTTTATTGTGGCGGGTATAAGTTTCGGTTCAGTGATGGCACAAGATCGGGTAGAAGTTACAGGTACTGTAACGGATGCATCCGACGGATCATCGCTGCCAGGAGTTAATATTACTGTACAGGGAATGCCCAGTGTGGGTACCACTACCAATCTGGATGGTGAGTATACACTGCGGGTGCCTGCAGACAGAAATGTACTGATATTTTCATTTATCGGGTTCATCCGGCAGGAAGTGCAGATAGATGGCCGTACAACTATAAATGTAGCATTACAACCGGACATTCAATTACTTGATGATGTGGTAGTTGTCGGGTATGGTACCCAGGATAGACGTGAAATTACAAGTGCTGTTTCCAGTGTGAAAGCAGAAGACTTTAATAAAGGTAATATCCAGGATACCCAACAACTGTTACAGGGAAAAGTTGCCGGTTTACAAATTTCAAGGCCGGGTGGCGACCCTAATGCAGGCTTCAATATCCGTCTCCGCGGATTGTCAACGATTGGTGCCAATACCGAGCCTCTTGTTGTTATAGATGGTGTCATTGGTGCTGATTTTAATACGGTTGACCCCAATGATATCGAATCCATTGATGTACTTAAGGATGCTTCTGCATCTGCTATTTATGGAACACGTGGTGCCAATGGTGTGATTCTGATCACGACCAAGGGCGGTGGTGCACCAAGAGGAGACCGGCCGGTTACCGTTTCATACAATGGACAGGTTACAACCAATTTTATTGAAAATAAGCTTGATGTTTTGAGTGCATCTGAATTCAGAAGTTTTACTCAACAGCAGGGAATTACCGGGATTGATCTGGGTACTACAACCGACTGGTTTGATGAAATCACTCAAAACGGCTTCACTCAGGTACATAATCTTTCTATATCCGGTGGTGATGCACAAACGACCTACCGGGTTTCAGCCAATTTCAGGGATACGGAAAATATTCAAATCGGAACCGGCTTCGAGCAAATCAGCGGCCGGTTGAATATTACTCACAGAGCCTTAAACGACAGGCTTACCCTAACAGGAAATCTTTCTATTGTGAACCGGGATGAAGAGAGAGGTTTTGGAGAAGTTTTTCGTTATGCTGCTGCATTTAATCCAACCCGGCCTGTCAGAGATGAAGCTTCTCCTTTTGGAGGGTTTAGTGAGCAGGACGCCTTTGATATGTTCAATCCTGTAGCGATACAGGAACTTGCCCGAAACGTAGCCGAGCAACGACGGCTTGTAGCCGCTTTCAGAGGCGACTACGAATTTAGTGATCTTGTACCCGGATTAACAGCAGGTGTTTTTTACTCCCTTGAAACGTTCGATGAAACCCGGGGCGAATTCTATGCCAAAGAGGCAAGATTCAGAGGCTTCGGCAGAAACGGACTGGCAATTCGGGGTGATGTCAATAACAAGACGGAACTTTTTGAGACTACCGTCCGCTACACGAATTCGTTCGAAAGAGTTCGGCTTGAGTCTGTTGCCGGCTATTCATTTCAGGAATTCATAAATGAAAACCGCTTCATTGAAGCCGGTGATTTCGTGACCAATATTTTTTCATTTAACAGGCTGGATGCAGCACAGGATTTTAATGAAGGGATTGCAAATGTTAGTAATTTCCGGGCTGAAAACAGATTAATTGCAGCATTCGGAAGGGTTAATTTAACTTTTGATAATACCTACTTCCTGTCAGGCAGCTTTCGGCGGGAGGGTTCTACCCGGTTCGGTATAGATAATCGCTGGGGCAATTTCTTTGCCGTTAGTGGTGGTGCCGAGCTCACAAATATTATAAATATACCACGAGCCGATGAACTCAAGTTCAGGGCAAGTTTTGGAAGAACCGGCCAGGATGCTCCTCAAAACGGCCTGTCACAAGCATTGTTAGGGCCAACCGGTCAAAGTTTTCTTGTTGGAGGCAGCTTTATTCCGGTTTTTGCTCCGATCAGAAACCCGAACCCTGAGTTGAAATGGGAAGTTAAGGAAGAAATAAACCTTGGACTTGACTTTGCATTCTTCAATAACAGGCTTTCCGGTGCCATTGATGTTTACAGAGCAGATACGGAAGACCTGATCCTGGATTTTGATGTTCCGGTACCTCCGAATATTTTTCCCACACAATTTGTAAATATCGGTGAGATACGTAACGAAGGTATAGATGTCGCCCTTCAGTTCAATGCCATTCAACAACGGGAATTGAACTGGACAACCGGAGTTACCTTCTCAACATTCGATACCAAGCTTAAGTCACTCTCAAGTGGTGATTTACAGTTTGGCGACCAGCAGTTTATTGCAAACATGGGTGCTCCCGGCCTGAACGATACGCAGCTTATTCGTGTGAAGGAAGGCGAATCGATCGGAGACATCTGGGGACCGAGATTTGCGAGGTTTACAACAGCAGCTGACGGTTTTACCGATGAAGATGGAAATCCGTTAATCGGCGGGTGGCTCTTTTTCGATAAAGACGGTAATGAAGTAAGGCCTGAAAACATCTCCGATGAAGACCGTGTGGTATTGGGTAATGGCTTGCCTGATTTTACCCTTGGCTGGAACAACACCGTCAGTTTCCAGAACTGGGACTTCAACATGTTTTGGAGAGGTGCCTTCGGCCATCAGATGGTTAATTCATTTTCAGTATTTCAAACAAATCCTTCCGTGATTAATGCAAGGAATATTACACGAGATGCTGTGAATCTGAGAGACCGAAATGGTACATTGCTGAATGAGTCTCCCCAGTTTTCCAGTTTGAATGTGGAAAATGCCGATTTCTTCCGTTTAGACAATGTTACACTCGGGTATACGTTTTCATTTGGAGCAGATGCTCCAATTCGGAGACTTCGGATCTTTGGTTCAGGAAACAACCTGCTGACTATTACCAATTATAATGGTATTGATCCGGAGCCTCAATTTGCTGATGTAGGGGCTACGGATAATGCAAACCGGGCCGGTGCTCCCAATGCACTTGCTCCCGGTATTGAACGCAGAAATCAGTGGTTTACTCAGCGTTCTATGACTTTTGGCGTTAATCTTGACTTTTAATAAACAGTAACTTAGAAATTGTGAATACTATGAAATATCTTAATTCAAAATTATTAGTTGCACTTGGGATTATCGCCATATTTGTCAGCTACGCCTGTACTGATTTGAGTGAAAAACTGCCAAGTGAAGTGAGAAGTGACGAATTTTTTCAGACTCCTGAAGAGATTCTGTCAGCCATTGGTGAAGCGTATATTGTAATGGCCGGT
>JBHJOO010000231.1:0-4516 GCA_050329675.1 Balneolaceae bacterium | reverse complement strand
TGCTCCTGAAATCAGAAACTACCCGTCCAATTTTATGACAGAGGTGATAGGTACCTTCATCCTTGTCTTTGGGGTGATTTATATGGTTTCACCGGGTTTTATCGGGCCTAACGGCGAATTACTTGAAACAATTACTCTCAATGGCAGGGAAATCGGATTTGGCCTCGGTGCTTTATCGGCATTGCCTGTAGGACTGCTCGTACTTGGCATCGGACTTTCACTTGGCGGCCCTACTGGTTATGCCATTAACCCGGCAAGGGATTTAGGGCCTCGAATTGCACACGCGATACTTCCTTTTCCAAACAAAGGAAGCAGCGACTGGGCTTACTCATGGGTTCCCATATTCGGCCCTGTAACCGGTGCCCTGATCGCTGCCGGATTATTTCTTCTATTCAGGTAACGGATACGTACTGTTACCCTGCTGTTGTGTCAATTTTAATAGTAGGGTTGCGTTCCCCGCATTTCCTCCGCGGCCTTCGCGAGCCTTCCCCTCCGCGCACTTCGCGTGAAACAAACAGGGCTGGATATTAACCTTAGGAGTTTCACGCCGAGGTCGGTAGAGTAGAGTCAGACTCATCATCGTTAGGTTGAGTTTTGTTTTCTCCGTTTGCTGGCTGGTTTCCCGCCAGTGCCACAATATTTCAACCATGAATGAGTCACCTGACCCCCTCATCAATCCGTACGTGCGGTTTTCCCGCATACGGCTTTCCTATACATTTCATCATCAGCTTTCACAGTGCGGCCATGCGTTTCGAGTATTTCGTCGGGTCAATCAACCCATATCGGCTGACTAAGACCTCAAAGGCATCTTGTCTATATAGCCTGCTCTTACGCTGGCTTTTCCGCCCGTAGTATCGATGCAATCTGCCTGACAGGTAGTACCGCAGACGTCGTTTGTTCATGGCAACATAGCTGACTCCTTCCATCTCGAAGTAGTTCAGCCATCCCCGAAGCATCCTATTCAGTCCCTCGGCTATCAGCGGTGGGGACAGGTGTCCGTGAGTGCTGAGAAACTCTCCGGTTTTACCGATCAGCTTCTTCTCAGATTTCTTGCTGGCCGTCAGATTCCAGTAGCGGAACCCCCTGCCTTTCAGATCCCGATCATAGCGGACGGTAAAGCCCAGAAAGTCGAAGGACTGTCTCGTTGCGTTGACCAAATGGGTTTTCTGCTCGTTGAGCGTCAAACCCATACGGGCAAGTATCCGCTTCAATCTATGCAAGATTATTGGCGGAATATTGGGTGCCATGAGCACGAAGTCATCTGCGTAGCGTACAATTTGTACGCCACACCTGGCAAACAGGCTTGTTGGATTGTTCACGATTCGATCCAGCAGGTGCAGATAGATGTTGGCAAGTAACGGGGAGATCACACCACCTTGCGGGGTACCCTCCTTGCGCTTCTTACCCCCTTTGTAGACCCCATCCTCAACAACCGGTGCTTTCAGCCATAAATGAATCAGCTTGAGCATCCGGGGATCGGTGATCCGCTGGTTGAGGGTTTTCATGAGCCTGTCATGAGGGATGCTGTCGAAGTATCCACTTAGATCAGCATCATATACCTGTGTTTTTCCTGCTTTCAGGTTCATCTTTATCGCCGCCATCGCATCTTTGGCGCTGCGACCGGGTCGAAACCCGTAAGAACTCTCCTCAAAGTCTGCCTCGAAAATCGGTTCCAGTACCATCACGGCTACGTTCTGGGCAATACGGTCGCGCAGGGTTGGAATCCCCAGCGGGCGTTGTCCGCCATTCGCTTTGGGAATCATTACCCGTTTGACCGCTTGAGGGCGATAGGTGCGCGTGCGCAGCTCCTCGCCCAATTGCTCCAGATAGGCCTCCACACCATACTGCTCAATCGTTTCGACACGCACGTTGTCAATGCCCGGAGTTTTTCCCCCAGCCTTGACCCGTTTCCATGCCTGACGGAGCAGGTAGGGCAGAAACATCTTGTCATAGAGGATGTAGAACCGAAAGTCCGGCTGTTGCTTGGCTTTCTGGTATAGTTTCTCGCGTAATATCTGTTCTCGTTCCGCATCCGGAAGCTGGCTCGTACGCTGTTTAAACAGCTGGCCTTGTCCGGTTGCTCCAACTTTTTGGTGATGAGTGCTCATCAATTCAGTTAAGATTCAATTCGTAGAAACGCTCTGTATAGCAATGCCCCTTCGCTCCTTCCGGTTTTAGCTTTCCGGCTCTCATCACTACTATGGGCATCTCCGACTCCCTCCGTCCACCGCGCAGACTCCGCAGCCGGTTAGGGGCTCCCACGTTCATGCACTACCTTTCCGCTCGCGCAACCACATCCTACCCCGGATACCTCCTGCTGTTCTTATTGTCGTTAATCCCAGCAGAATATCAGGCTTCGTCAACTCTGAGAGCTTGGCCGGTACCAAAGCGTAACGAGGCTTAACTGTGACAGCTCGTAGCAGCGCATTAGCTGAACTTAGTACGGTTCGTTTCCTTCCCGTACCTCTCCCGACCGCTGTCGGGATCAGCCTGAACGACAAATTGGACTGTAAAGAACTTTCATCTTTATAGGTATTTAAGTTAACATTAACATGCACGCCTCGTGGCGTACCAGAGTTACACAGAGTCAGGCAACGCAGCGGACTAAGTTCATGATATTTTTCAAATCTGAAAATCCGATAACAAGTTTATCGGTTTTTACTACAATTTATCCAATTGCCAAATTTGAATTTCGCCCTCTGGTTTGATTCCCACCAATGTACCGGTTTCTGAAATATCAATATCCCGGAATGATTCAGGCAAACGGTAACTGTATTGATATGAGCCATCGGAAATTGAATAGATGTCCAGCGTCTGGAAACGGTTATCGCCCATATGCTGAACAAATAAAACGAGCTTGTCTTTGTATGCAAAACCGTTGGCAATTGCGTAATCCAGGTTTTGACGGTTTACGTTATAAACAAGATGATCCAGACCGGGAACGGGATTACCAATAGTTTTATGACGGTGGGCAACAGGCATCCGTATATAATCCAGTTTGCCCTGATTATTATATTTTGCTATGTATCCGGCATGATTTCCTATCTGAATTGCTTCATTATTATCAAGGAGAATAACAAAACCTGTGATGATATTTGACCATTTTTGAGGATTTGCTACAAGTTCTTCACTCTCCCAGAGTATCATTTCACTCTTATTTAGCAGAAATAATTTACTGCTCAAATCGGTTTTAACGGCAATTATGTCCGATGTTGATTTCCCTGATATTTTATAGGGAATTTTATTATTCAAAATAACCATTTCGGATTTACCATCCTGATTAAAAACTGCTAAACGGGAATTTCCATAATCAGCTATCCAAAGATCTCCATTTTCCGTGATATCAAATCCGGTTAAATGACCAATATCTTCAGGACCTTGTCCATGTTGTTTACCAAATGTGATCAGAATGTCTCCATTTGACGGATCTAATTTTAAAACTCTATGGTATGGTTTGTAATCGCTTACGTAAATATGATCATTTAGATATTTGATTGAACCGGGATTATAAATATCCTCCGTTTTGATTTTGCTGGTAACACTGAATGTAAATTCACAATAAATTCGTTCATCGGGCTTTTGACTGACGGGTTGTTCAAGGAACGGTATTTCGGTAATTGACTGAATTATGAAAAAAAATATAAGAATCGACATATTTTTAATTATCACCAATAACGGTATAGTTTGTGAAACATTTAGAACTACCTACCTGGCAACAGATATTTCCTCCGGCGCTTTCACAACCTCCACAACTATACATACTATAATAGTCAAAGTTGTTGTTGATTTCATCAACAAGAAAATCGCCGAAGCAGCCGCACAAATCGCGAATGCCAATGGCATGCAGGATACCAATGCCAATCGTAAAAAACAGAAGAAGAACGGCACTCCAGATAATGCCGGTGTCGGGATTGAATATCAAAAGACCGATCAAAGTGATTTCCGTTGCTATTAAAAGTGAATAGAGGGTTTCAGTTGCAAATAGCGGCGGATTTAACGCGTTGGTCATCGTAAAGAATGCGCCCGGGCTGGTAATTTTGCCAACAATGGCAAGCGCAAAGATGATGATCATGACAAACCGGGGGGCGTTGATCCAAAACCGAAAAATTTTACTTGTTCCATTCATTATTTTTTATGGTTTGTGTTATAGTTCCAGTCGTTATCTGTTTTCCAAATTACGATTTCCGGAAGGTCTGTCCTTTTTAACGCTATGAGATAATCTTTGTAAATAGTAAAATCAGAGTAATTCTCTTCCGGCAGGTGATAACTGTAAAGGTAATCCCCGTTTTGAAAATCATACACATCTACAAACCTGGGAAGCCATTCATCATTTGGTTTCTTGCGCTTTTGAACCAGTACATGGAATGTATCATCTTGTATGACAGACGAATCTGTTTGTTGCATGATGGAAGCTTCAGACATCAGGAGGATGCTTGAATCCCCTGATGCCGGTGGATTTATTACGGGAAATGGCGGAGGTTCAATTGGTTTTCTAAAGAATTCTATTTGACCGCTT
>JBHJOO010000436.1:0-5579 GCA_050329675.1 Balneolaceae bacterium | reverse complement strand
TGTGTTCCATCTTTTTCATTTTGTGTTTTACCAACAGGGCATAAAAATGCAAAGCAACACGAACTAATAGTTCGTTAGGTTTCTATCAAATTTAATATTTAACTAAATAATTTAAGTTGACTTGATGCCTGTTGGAATTTTTGGGCAGCCTCAGAAACGATATTTTTGTGTAACTTCACTTACTAACCTATAAATCAACATTTCGTGAAACAAGCGGGGTTTTATGCAATCGACTGGATACTGGTCGTTTTTTATTTTTTTCTGCTCATCTGGCTGAGCTGGAGAAAAGGATGGCAGGATACGGATGAAGCGGAATTTCTGCTCAGCGGACGGAAGGTAACACTGCCTGCTTTTGTGGCAACACTTGTATCGACATGGTATGGAGGCATACTGGGCGTCGGGGAGTACAGCTATCAGTTTGGCATTTCGATGTGGCTGATTCTGGGTGTCCCTTTTTATATCTTTTCGGCACTTTTTGCAGTTCTTCTGGCCGGAAAAATCCGCCTTAACCGTGCTCTCACAATACCCGAAGCCATGGCACGAAAATATGGTGAGAATGCCGGCAGGCTGAGTGCTCTGCCAATTTTTATACTTGTAAGCCCGGCACCCTACATTTTAATGCTTGGCTTGCTATTCCAGTTTCTCGCAGGAGGAACGGCGCCATTTCTGTTTTACGCTATTCTCGTTGCACTCTTTTCTGTGCTGTATATTACAATAGGTGGATTTGGTGCAGTGCTGCGAACCGATTTTTTACAGGTTATACTGATGTTCTCCGGATTTGGAATACTCCTTTTATATGCAGCAATGCACTTCGGGGGATTTCCCGATTTGTGGCAGGCTGTTCCTGACAGCTACCGGGATATCACCGGCGGACAAAGCTGGCAGTATATCCTTGTCTGGTTTTTTATTGCCCTATGGACTTTCGTTGATCCAAGTTTTCATCAGCGGGCTGCCGCTGCCAAATCGCCAAAAACAGCCCGGAAAGGAATTTTTATTTCGATATTGTTTTGGTCTCTTTTTGATTTTATGACCGCATTTACCGGCATGTACGGCTGGGCTATCCTCGGTCCCGATTTAAATGAACCGATTCTCGTTTATCCCATTCTTGCCGATCTGCTTCTTCCAATTGGTTTAAAAGGGCTGTTTTTCGTAACCCTGCTTGCCACGATCATGTCCACGCTCGACAGCTACCTGTTCCTTTCCGGACAAACTCTCGGCCGTGATTTTCTTGCACGGTATTTCCCCCTTGCCGACCGGAACCTTCTCACCCGTATCAGTATCCTGATTGCTGCGGTTATTGGTATTCTTCTCATTCTGCTCTACCCGAGTGTAATCGATCTTTGGTATGTGATTGGTTCCGTCTTTATTCCCGGTTTGTTATTTCCGGTTCTCGGTATCTATCTGAATTTATTCCGGCTCAAACCCGGCTATGTATTTGCATCCATTATCGGGTGTACCCTGTTTTCCGCTGTGTGGCTGGTTATGGGAACCCTTGCCGAAAGTGAGGCGTATGACTATAACTACCTTGGAATAGAACCTTTTTATCCGGGCCTGTTTTTGGCGCTAATTTTATGGGGTGCCGGTAGAGCAAAAAGAAAATAGCTCAAGTTCCACAAAAATTAAAAAACGGACTCATTTGCCTTTGTTGTAAAAATTTAAGCCGCGATTTTGTCGAATCGTATCAGATTTGTACCGGGTTCGTTGGTTAGTTATGTCTTGTTAGTGGTTTGTGGTATGTTGTTTGTTGTTTTTGACAACACAACTGACAACTGACAACTGACAAAAACAACTTTCCATTTTACGAGAAAATCCATATAACTACTTGTTTTAGTTATTCGAAGTCAGAAGTACAGAAGTTTAGATAACACTAATTACGGCCTCGGATAGGTGATAATAAACGAGCCTTCAAACATATCTGAAATACTGCTTTGCGCCAGGCGTGCCTGACCGACCGTACCGAACGGGCCGATCAAAATCCGGAATGTTTGCTGAAACGGCACCACCCTAACACGCTCAGCCGGATTGGCAAGTACACCAGTTAAATCTGAGATCACCTGATTGCGGTAAGCCAGTGCTTCCTGCCTGTCGGGTATAGACCTGATTTGAATATACTGGCCATCTGGTATATTTTCTGAAATTTGTTCAGGAACTGCTGGCGGCGGTACGGGTTCTTCCACAACAGGCACCGGTGGCGCCTCCATTTCGGGCTCTTTTTCTGCAGGTTTAGCTGGTGCCGCTTTTGCCGGTTCCGTTGCCGGCAGCTGTGCAGTGGCTACATCCCCGTGCCTTGGATAAGTGATTATGAACGATCCGCTGAACAGATCACCCGTATTCCTTTGCAGAGCCCGTGCCTCGGCAACACTTTGAAATGATCCAATCAGCACTCTGTAATTATTCTGATATGGCGTGAGCAATACATGTTCTGCCGGATTAGCAAGCACACCAGTTAAATCTGAAATTACCTGATTGCGGTAAGCCAGTGCCTCCTGCCTGTCGGGTATAGACCTGATTTGAATATACTGGCCATCCGGCACTCTTGTTTGTATGGCTGCTAATTCTTTTGCTGCCTCTGCCTCTATACGCTGCTTTTCGATTTCAGATTTTCGTTCTGCTAAAAATATCCTGAGACCGGCCAATATCTCTCTGTTCATCAAAGGGCCATTGTAAAATTCGGAAAAACTGCTCAGCCACGCTGTATCTCTCTCTTCAGCTTTATCTTTAGCCGCAGCGGGCCTTGCAACAGCTATATCATCTCCTTCTTTTATTTCACGAGTGGCGGCAGGCCTTCTGTCTGTAAACACCGGCGACTGCCAGGAAGGATGAAGATCCCTGTCTCTGCCAAAATTAATTCGAATGCCGCTTTTAAATGCCGCATAATTATCAGAGCTTCCTGTTTCACCCATGCTGTCCAAAAGATCTGTACTCAGCAGGTAATAGTCATATTGAAGAAATAAATCTGCCCATCTGTTTAAAAAGAAAGAAACACCCGTCCCGCCTATAAAGCTTAATGCAATATCATTGGTATTCAATTCATCAGAAGTAATGCTGCTGTGAAAAATTCCAAGCCCGAATGTCAGGTACGGGTTAACCAGATTCGTACCCGACCAGTTTAATTCGAGTAAATTATTCAGATTTGTGACTCCTCTGAAGGAGACCGCGACAAAGTTATTTTCAAAAAAGGGATCACTCTGAAACCGGTTGGTCAGCTTCCCGCCATGCAGAGCACCCTCAATCGACCATGTGGGAGTCATTACATATTGAAAACTGCCACCGATAATATGCCTGCGGGTAGACGAAATATCTGCACTTCCGCCCAAAAAACCTCCGGAAGATGCAAAAGATACACCACTGTGCAGTGTCGCACTATAAATTCTCCCTTCTGCTTGTTGTCCATGAGAGGAAGATGCAAAAATGAGAAAAATGATGATCAAAAAAACTGTATAAGAAATTGTCAGCTTTCGATTCATTATGGGGTATAATTTTAAAGTAATTGCCTGGCAGAACAATCAGAGGTGTACCTGCATGATTCCATATATTCATAAATGCCGCAGATGTTTCTATAGCTGTAAATCTAATAAAAAATATTTACAAATCTGCTTCCAAATTTAAATTACGTTGACTTCAGCAGATGGCCCAGGTTTAGCTTGTGAATAGGAATAATATATCTGTTTGAAAAAACATCTTTTTGAATGCCAAGTAAGCCCGTTCCCCTGAAATCTACGATACAGTAATTATCTTCAGCCCCGATAACCTCACCGATTCCATAGTATTCCGGGCTGGGGCCGTAATAGACAAGATCGCCCATCTGAATTGCATTTGACGCACGCCTGTGATACGGTAAAATAACCGGTAATAGATCAAGCCTGTATGAGAGTCTTCTTTTTTTTGCTTTCATAATACTTCAAACTACATGGGGAATCTCCAGCGAACGAGTCGATAGCCCTGTCTGCTTTATTTCAATACGTATACAATGTTCCGGTAAAAAGCCCTCCAGCCGTTCCGGCCATTCGATGATGCAAACGCCATTACCAAAAAAATATTCTTCCACACCAATTTCCAGGGACTCTTCCGGTTTTTCCAGTCTGTAAAAATCAAAGTGATATACGGGAATTGTTCCAATATATTCCTGGATAATCGAAAATGTGGGTGATGTAACCACATCCGGATTTATACCAAATTCACGGACAAACCCTTTAACAAATTGTGTTTTTCCGGCTCCAAGGTTTCCATAAAGACATATAATATCGCCAACATCCACACTTTTGGCAAATTCCGAAGCAATATTCATTGTTTCATCTTCACTATGACTCATCTGAATTTGTTTCATTGCCTCCATACTCATTTTGGATGCATCGTTGCAACGGGCAAAATCATCTCCTCCATCGAAGCCCCTCCGTGCTGAAATGTATCACGGTACCGGTTCTGAAATTTGTGGTAATTTGTCGGATACACAAAATAATAATCTTCTTTCGCTATGATATATGAGTTTGCAGGCGATTCTATTGGCAGCTGATATTCATCAGGCTTATCAATGAAGATTGCCGCTCCATCATCTGCTCTGAGGTTCCGGCCGTATTTATAACGCAAATTAGTAGCTGTGTCGCGGTCGCCATACACTTTCGAATCTCTCAGAGATCGTATTGAACCGTGGTCTGTGGTTACAACAACGGTTACTTCCTGCTCAGAAAGTTCCTGAAACATCTCCAGGAGAGGTGAATGCTGAAACCAGGATTTAGTCAGAGACCTGAAAGCCGGAACATCCGGAGCAATTTGTTTCAGAATGTCGGAATCTGAACGGCTGTGAACCAATGTATCCACAAAATTATATACAATGGCCGAGAATTGACCCTGCGTATAATTATTAACTTTATCAACTACTTTCCTTCCATCCTCCGGTTTCAGTACTTTTTCATATTTCACTCCGGTTTTGATTCTTCTGCGTTCCAGCTGGTTGTTCATCAACTCCTCTTCATGACGATTCAATGATGTTTCATCCTGTCCCATTTGCCAGAGCTGAGGATATACTTTTTTTATCTGCAGGGGATAGAGGCCTGAAAATATTGCATTCCTTGAATAAGGTGTTGCCGTTGGAAGAATTGAATAATAAAAATCTGTACTGATGTCGTAATAATCAGACAGAATCTGTTCAAATAGAAGCCATTGATCATAGCGCATACAATCAACCAATATAAAAATAACCGTTTTACCCTCTTTTAATTTCGGAAACACATACCGGTCCATGATTTGCGGGCTTAAAACCGGGCGGTTATCATTCTTCTCATTCAGCCATGATTTATATTCAAGCTGAATAAACCGTCCGAAAGCCTGGTTTGCCTGCTGAAACTGATCCTGAAGTACCTGCTGCAGCCCCTCGTCACTTCGCTGTAGATTCAATTCCCAGCGCGTAAGTTTTTTATATATATCAATCCAGTCTTCCCAGCCGGTTTGGCCGGTAAAGCGGGATGATAACTGATTGAAATTACGCAGATAAGATTGCGCTGATTTCTCGTTCTCAAGCCTTCTTCGGTCTAAAATCCGTTTTATGGTTAACAGAATTTGATTCGGGTTTACCGGTTTAA
>JBHJOO010000392.1:0-2315 GCA_050329675.1 Balneolaceae bacterium | reverse complement strand
AGACAGAAGCAGTAACTTTACAAATGTGCTGCTTCTTACCAATACTACCAAAGGCTGGAATCTGAGTCTTACGGGCCAGCTGCGCAAGGAATTTTCTGACGGCTGGTTTGCGGATGCCTCCTACACCTTCAGTGATGGAAAAGCCGTAAATGATGGAACATCAAGCCGTGCGATTTCAAACTGGCAGTTTAATGAAGTTCCGGGTGATCCGAATAATGCACCTGCTTCCCGTTCTGTCCATTTGACAAGGCATAAAGTGCTTGCAACAGCTTCCAAGCAATTTACATACGGAGACAGATTTGCTACGACTATCTCTCTGATTTATGAAGGGCGGCAGGGACGGCCCTTCAGTTTTGTGTACAACACACCGGGCTTTGCAAGTTTTAGTGCTAACGGCGATTTCAGGGGTTCCAACGATCTGATATTTATCCCTGAAAGTGAAGACCAGATTGTATTGACAAGCAATAACTGGGCAGCTTTCAATGCATTTATTGAAAGCCATAAATCTCTTCGTGACCGCCGGGGACAGATTGTTCCTCGAAGCTCAGAGTTTCAGCCCTGGATTAACCAGGTTGATTTCAAAATATCCCAGAGAATAGCAACAGTGGGCACTCAGTTTGTGGAATTCTCTCTCGATATTTTGAATTTCAGTAATCTGGTTGGCAGAATATTCGGTGAAGACTCCTGGGGCATTGAACGTTTCGCATCTAATGATGCTGTTCAGGCTGTTCAATTCCAGGGATTTGACGCCACGGAACTTGCAAATGGAGAAATTTTTCTGCGTCCCCGTTTATCATTTGATGAAAATCGATTTGCAGAAAGAGATGACCTGTTCAATATCAGTAACTTTAACTCCCGCTGGAGAATGCAGTTTGGAGTTCGATATACCTTTTAAAATCCTGAATTATTTATAACTTGAAAAGGGTGATTGTAAATCGATCACCCTTTTCAGTTTGCGTTCTTTGCGGAATCTTGGCATACTTAGCGTGAAACCTTAAGGGCTGAATAAGCTGTATGCGAATCACACAAAGAATGCGGAAAGAAGGCGCTAAATCGATTTGCCTAAAGCCGGAAAGATTTCCCGAATGACCGATATTTCATAGATGGCTTAATACGAAAGAAACAGTGAAATTATGTTTAAAAATTCTATATCTAACCTGAAAGGTAATTTGATCATCTTCAGCCTGATGTCCCTGATGCTTTTTTCAGGATGCAGCCAGGAGGAAAAAGATCCGAATCCCCTTTTGCTGATTTCTTTTGACGGGTTCAAACACGATTATTTCGAAAAAACTGATACGCCCAATTTTGACCGGTTTATTTCAAATGGCGTAAAAGCCGAAGGTCTCATTTCTGTATTCCCTACAAAAACATTTCCCAATCATTATACCATTGTTACAGGGCTCTACCCCGAAAATTCCGGGTTGGTATCAAATAATATGTACGACCACGAAATGGATGCAACCTACGCAATCCGTGACCGGGAGGCTGTTGAAAACCCGGATTGGTATGAAGGCGAACCGATCTGGAATACAGCCGAAAAAAACGGGTTAAAAGCGGGAACTCTATTTTGGGTGGGATCAGAAGCGCCCATTCAAAATATGAGGCCTTCACACTGGAAAATTTATGACAGCAGCTTTCCCGAAAAAGCAAGGATTGATACGGTTATGAAATGGCTTACCCGGGCCGATCTGCCCCCGGTTCATTTTTCCACTCTCTACTTCAGTGATGTGGATTCGAAAGGCCACAGGTATGGCATAAAATCCGACTCCATTATCACCGCAATACAGAATGCAGACTATCTTCTCGGTTATTTAATGGACCGGATAGACGAAAAAAACCTTGCTGATAAATTAAATATCATCATCGTATCCGATCACGGAATGGCTGAGTTGTCAGCGGATAAAGTAATCCTGATTGATGAGATCATTGATTTATCGAAAGTGCAAATGGTTGATTGGTCACCTGTAGCTATGATCAATCCGGGCCCCGGTTACCTGGAAGAAGCTTATCAGGCGCTCAAAGCGAATGAAGAGTTTGGTTACCGGGCGTTTAAAAAACAGGAGCTGCCTGAAAGGTTCAGGTTAAAAAATCACCATCGAACTCCGGAGCTTATTGTCATTGCAGATGTCGGGTATACCATAACAACGAACCAGCGGCTGAACCGTTTTGTCAGCAGTTTACCGTCTGCAACTCACGGATTTGATAACATGGAACCCGACATGTTTGGCATCTTTCTCGCCGGCGGCCCGGCATTCAAAAATGGATACGAAACAGGTTTAATTGAAAACATTCACATTTATGAACTGATGACACAT
>JBHJOO010000343.1:0-11772 GCA_050329675.1 Balneolaceae bacterium | reverse complement strand
AAAATGATGTAAGAAAAACCAAATCAGGTGGATATCTATCAATTATAAATATCTGAATCACAAAAAAAATCGTTAAATTGTGAAGTCTTTTCCAAAGATTGTGCTTTTTTATGAAATCACCTTTAATCAAGATTTGATTCATTTCTCAGTACCAATAAACACTTTGCATCTACATACCACATGTTTATTAAAATTAAATCAATTGATGAAGAAATACCGGGAGAAAAATGGCTGGAAGTTTTTGAAAGAACATGGCCTTATTATCGTGCCTGGTATACTCAGGAAGGTCTAACAGCGAGGCCAGGTTATCTAAGTTGCATAGAGGCTCTGGAAGAATACATGCCAGAACTAATGCCTGTATATCAACAAATTTGTGAGCTTTCAGGTGGCGGCGATATATCTTCCCGGTACCTCTCAATGTGGAATCCGCCCGCATTCATGAGCGGATGTACTCAAATGGTATGGACAAAAAAAAATCCGGCTCTTATTCGAAACTATGACTATAATCCCAAATGGTTTGAAGGGGTTATGCTGAAAAGTAACTGGTTACAGCCGGTAATAGGTATTAGTGATTGTAATTGGGGATTACTGGATGGAATGAATGAAAGTGGCCTCTGTGCCTCTTTGAACTTTGGAGGCCGTAATACAGTTGGAAATGGTTTTGGAATACCACTGGTAATTCGATATTTGCTTGAAACCTGTAAATATGTTGGGGAGGCAATAAAAGTTTTGGAACGAATACCTGTGCACATGGCCTATAATGTTATGCTGCTGGATAAGAACGGAGACTATGTAACGCTGTTTCTTGGACCTGACAGAGCACCAGGGCTGGTTAAAAAGCAAACCTGTACTAATCACCAGGAAGATATTGTGTGGCACGATTATGCCAAAGAAACCCAGACTATTGAAAGAGAGCGAGCTTTAGAACAATATCTTAGCGATGAAGAGATGGATTTGACATCACTGTTTAAAAAATTTTTAGAACCACCATTGTATCAATATGATATGAAAAAATCGTATTGTACACTTTATTCTGCAGCATGGTTTCCCAAAACAGGCGAAGCCCGGCTTTTTTGGAAAGAAAATGATTTAAAACAGTCATTCCTGAATTTCAATGAAAATCAAATTACTGTTTATTTAAACAAGCATGCAGAATCTCTGATTTTTTAATCTTGATTGGGAATTGAGAGGAAATACAGTTTTATCGTTTGTATAATTCAGTCTTATTCACATCATCCATCTCTTCCCGGAATAGTGATATATTGCGTATTCACAAAATTATTTATAAGTGTATATTAAATTATAATTCCAAGGTTTTTGTGTGGCTGTTTTATAAATAATTATGGAGCTGGTAATTTATCAAGAATGGTACGGCCGTTAAATGCGTTTTAATAATACGAGCCTGACGTGCATAAATCTCAACTAAGTTCGAAATAATACCAATGGTTTTTAAAAGTATTAATCCCTACAACAACATAGAAATTGCTTCTTATACCGAACACACCGAAAATGAAGTAAACAGCATTCTGGAAAAATCTCGGGACGCTTTTAAATCGTGGCAACTTGTATCGATTGAGGAACGCTGCAAATTATTAGTTAATGCAGCCGGTTTGTTAAAAAAGAATGTAGATAAATACGCTGAAACAATTACTCTTGAAATGGGTAAACCGATCAGCGAAGCAAGAGGCGAGGTAAAAAAATGTGCCTGGGTTTGTGAGTATTACGCCGAAAATGCAGAAAGCTTTTTAGCTGATGAGTTAATTGAAACGGATAGCCAGGAGAGTTTTATCAGTTATGATCCCATCGGAACCGTTCTGGCAATTATGCCCTGGAATTTCCCTTTCTGGCAGGTATTCCGCTTTGCGGCGCCCACACTTGCTGCAGGAAATACAGCACTGCTTAAACACGCACCGAATGTATTCGGATGTGCAATACATATAGAGGAACTTTTGAAAGAAGCCGGATTTCCAGACGGGGTTTTTCAAAATCTTATCATCCACCATGATAAAATTGAAAAAATTATTGCCGATGATACAGTGAAGGCTGTGACTCTTACAGGCAGCGAAAGAGCAGGAAAATCGGTAGGCAGCTTGGCTGGAAAATATCTTAAAAAATCGGTTCTGGAACTCGGAGGCAACAATGCCTTTATCGTTCTGGAAGATGCCGACATGGAGAAAGCCGTTAAGACAGGCCTCACAGCACGGATGATGAATTGTGGACAGAGCTGTATTGCGGCTAAACGATTTATTTTAACCGGTGATGCCTACGACCAATTTCTTCCCGGTTTTTTAGAGGGCGTACGATCGATCAAAAAGGGTGATCCTATGAAAGATACTACAGAAATCGGTACACTCGCACGGAAAGACCTGGCTGACCAGCTTCATGAACAAATAGAAAAATCTATTGAAAAAGGCGCAAAACTTGAAGTGGGCGGTAAACAGGAAAATGCATTCCATGAGCCTACCGTACTCACAAATGTAACACCCGGAATGCCGTTATTTGACGAAGAAACTTTTGGCCCGGTTGCTGCTGTTATACGGGCAAAAGATGAAGATGAAGCTTATGAACTGGCTGCCAATTCCAAATATGGCCTCGGAGTTACGATATTTACACAAAATATTGAAAAGGCACGAAAAAATATCGGGAGGGTATCCGATGGCGCATTTTTTATAAATGAAATGGTAAAATCCGACCCCCGGCTTCCGTTTGGCGGAACCGGGAATTCCGGGTATGGCCGTGAACTATCACGCGAGGGTATTCACGAATTTGTCAACAAAAAAACGGTCTATGTTAAAAATTAAAGCAGTTCACACGCCAGATTTGCCAGCTCCGATCGTTCTCCTTTTTCAAGGGCTACATGAGCATAGATATCACTGCCATTCATGCGGTCTACCAGGTAAGACAATCCATTGCTTTGTGCATCCAGGTAGGGAGTATCAATCTGAAAGATATCACCTGTAAAAATGAATTTTGTGTTTTCACCGGCCCGTGTGATGATGGTTTTAATTTCATGGGGAGTCAGGTTTTGGGACTCATCCACAATAAAAATTACATTCGACAGGCTTCGGCCGCGAATATAAGCCAGCGGCACGATGGTCAGTTTTTCAGACTGAACCATTTCATCAATTTTTTTATGCTGTTTGCTGGCTTCCTTAAACTGATCCTTGATGATTCCAAGATTATCCCAAAGCGGCTGCATATAGGGATCTATTTTTGATTTGACATCACCGGGAAGATAACCAAGATCCCGGTTGCTTAAGGGTACAATCGGCCGGGCAAGAAAAATCTGCCTGTAATTGCTGCGCTGCTCAAGCGCACCTGCCAGGGCTAATAGCGTTTTACCCGTCCCCGCCGCTCCGGTTATAGTTACAAGTTTTACCTCCGGATTCATGATTGCATCAAGCGCAAAAGTCTGCTCCGCATTTCTGGGGCTAATACCATAGGCATTCTGTGTTTTAATCAGCTCTATCTTTTTTGACACCGGATTGTACCGGCCGAGAGCCGAAGCCTTGTGATTTTTTAAAATATAGAAGTGATTACTAAATGGTTTGGTGCTTTCAATTTTATTATGATCAATCGTTCCGTTTTTATACAGGATATTGATCAAATCACTGTTTTTAAATTTGATTTCTGTTTTGCCCTTGTAAAGATGATCAATATCCTTGATCTGAATCGATTCATAATCTTCGGCATCCAGGTTTACAGCCCTTGCTTTTAACCGGAGATTGATATCTTTCGAAACCAGAATCACTTTGCGATCCGGTTCTTCATCTTTAAGCTTAAGTGCAGCATTCAGAATTCGATGATCGTTTTTTACAGATCCGAATACCTTCGACGCATCCACATTGCTGCCTTCGTCACTCAATACACGCAGCTTGCCGTGGGTTCGCCCGTTGAGCGGAATCCACTCGTTAAGCATATTGGCATCTGAAATTTTATCCAGGTACCGGATAAATTCCCGTGCGTGAAGGTTTGTGACAGAATTTCCTTTTTTAAATGAATCAAGCTCTTCGAGTACCGTAATGGGAATAGCGATATCGTGTTGCTCAAAGTTTTTTACTGCATCATAATCATATAACAGTACAGATGTGTCGAGTACGAAGATCTTCTTCGCTTTCTTTTTTCCTTGCATATATCCTTATTAGATTTGCATCGGCAATGGGTACCGCGTTGTAGAATGTTTCTCTAACTATAATACATAGATATATCAGAATCAATATTAAAGATGAGATTTACAAAAGTTTAATCTGTATTTTTAATTTGTTGACATGTGATACAGGCAAATACCAAGTGCAACAGACACATTCAGGCTTTCTGCATCTGAGCCGCATCTTTCTATTTTGATTTTTCTTCTCTGGCCTGTCAAGAGCGCCGGTGATATACCCTTGGCCTCATTACCAGCCACTAAAATTGCCCTATCAGCCTTTTCAATTTTATTTAAATCTTCTGACTGTTCGCCGATATCAAGTATATAAGTGCGCCATCCGTTTTTTTCAAGCATGCCAATCAACCTGGACAATTCTCCGCTGATAACCTGAAGTGCACCTGTTGCACCCGCAGTACTTCGAACCACTTTTGGATGATACGGATCAACGGTTCCATCACCCGCTAACAGAGCTTTTGCGCCAAACCAGGAAGCCGTCCGGATGATCGTTCCCAGATTACCGGGATCCTGAACGGCATCAAGAGCCACAATGATTCCCGTTTCATTTTTAAACCTGCCGACTGTTGGTTCTGCCGGAATATTGCAAATTGCGGCAATACCCTGCGGTGTATCCGTATCCGTAATAGACTTGAAAACCGGCGCAGATACAATAAAAAGTGGAATATCACCATGCAAAGGTGCTTTAACAGAACTTTCTTCAGATAAAATGATTGCATCAACCTTCACTTTTCTGTTTTCAAAAATCTGCTCAACACAGCGCTCTCCTTCGGCAATAAATAATCCGCTTTGATACCGGTATTTTTTTTGTGACAGTTTTCGCCACCCTTTAACCTGATTGGCAGAAGCTTTGTTCATTTTTTAAAATTTTTTGATTGGGAATCCATGATACACATTCTATCTTTCAACAAAGGAATTGAAAATAAATGGAAGTAAAAGTATGAAAGATTTTTTGAAAACTCTCGGAATTGAAAAAACCAATCCGGGTTCTTCGACCGGCCAAAAGTTCATTAAGAGCAGTGATGCGGATTTTATTACGAGTTATACACCCGGTGATAACAGTGCCATTGCTGACGTTTCACTTACTGCCAGAAATGAATATGATCAGATTGTATCTGCGGCACTTGATGCTTTTAAAACCTGGCGAATGACGCCGGCACCACAGCGCGGTGAAATTGTGCGTCAAATCGGGCTGAAGCTGCGTGAATATAAAGAACCGCTGGGCAAGCTGGTGTCATATGAAATGGGTAAAATTTACCAGGAAGGGCTTGGTGAAGTGCAGGAAATGATTGATATTTGCGATTTTGCCGTTGGGCAGTCGCGTATGCTCTATGGTAAAACCATGCATTCCGAGCGCCCTCAGCACCGGATGTATGAACAGTGGCATCCTCTTGGAATCGTAGGTATTATCTCGGCATTCAACTTTCCTGTAGCCGTCTATAGCTGGAATGCGATGATTGCTGCTGTTTGCGGTGATGTAGTGATCTGGAAAGGTTCGGAAAAGACCCCCCTGTGCGGAATTGCCGTCCAAAAAATTATCGGGGCTGTTTTGAAAGAGAACGATCTTCCTGAAGGTATTTTTAATATGATCACCGGAGCAAAAGAAGCCGGAGAGTGGATGACAACCGATAACCGTATTCCACTGATCTCGGCTACAGGATCCATCCCGATGGGCAAACAGGTGGCTCAAACCGTCGGTGCGAGGCTCGGTAAAACCATTCTTGAACTGGGCGGTAACAATGCCATCATCATAAGTAAAGAAGCCAATATTGAATTGGCTATACGTGCTCTTGTATTTGGTGCTGTAGGAACCTGCGGGCAGCGATGTACGTCCACCCGCCGCCTCATTATTCACAATGATGTTTTTGATACGATCAAAAATCGTCTGATAAAAGCCTACGAGAGTGTAAGAATCGGTGATCCTCTTGACGAGAACACCCTCGTTGGGCCGATGATTGACAAGGAAGCTGTCGATAATATGCAAAAGGCCCTGAAACAGGTTGAGCAGGAAGGCGGGAAAGTTCTTTACGGAGGTGAAGTACTGAGTGAGCGTAAGGGTAACTACGTTCGCCCGGCATTGTGTGAAGTTAAAAATCATTACGAAATTGTACAGGAGGAGACTTTTGCTCCGATTCTTTACCTGATCAGGTACGAAACTCTCGATGAAGCGATCGAATATCACAACGGAGTGAAGCAGGGCCTCAGTTCGTCGATGTTCACCTTAAACTTGCGGGAAGCTGAAACATTTTTGAGTGCACGCGGCAGTGACTGTGGTATTGCCAACATCAATATCGGAACAAGCGGTGCGGAAATAGGTGGTGCTTTTGGCGGTGAAAAAGAGACCGGCGGCGGACGTGAATCGGGCTCTGATTCGTGGAAAGCCTATATGCGCCGGCAAACCAACACAATCAACTGGGGTGGCAGTTTGCCGCTGGCACAGGGCATTGAGTTCGATGTGTGATTCCCGCGGATTTCGGGGATTGCGCAGATGTTTTTTGGGGTTCTGCAGAAAACCTTTGTATGATATTTTCATTTTAATTGTTTTTTTATGTACAAATAATGTGTACAATTATGAAGAAAGTTCAGGTTAACGACGTTAGTGAACATCTTGCCATATACCTCTCAGAGGCTGAAAGAGGAGAAGAGATTATAATCACCAAACACTCTCATCCCATAGCCCGGCTTATACCGGTCAAAAAAAGAATACCTGAAATCCCGGATTTATCAGATCACAGAAAAAGTATAAAAGTGAAGGGGAAGCCTTTATCACAAACAGTTATCGAAACAAGAAAAAAAGAACGTTTTTTAGTTTCAGAACTCCTGACTTAACGTAAAAGTTCAAATCGCGATTTTGTAGTTGCATCAGTTTTGTACCGGGATATTTCGTTTCGATTTGATTGAGTTATTCAGGAGTTATTTCAAAGGCATGGTTCATTCCTGGATTGGCTTGGCTGTAGGTGGGTACGGTCCGGGATATTGTTGGTGCCTGTGTAGGTTTTTCCTAAATCAAGCTGTGAACGAGGAGATTTCCCCGAACGCTTTCGGGGGAAATCGCTATCACTCGCTGTCGCTTCGTGGGATAAAAGAGGAGCGCTCGGAGCGCTTACGCGTTCAAAAAATGAGCTCTGCTCACCCGACAGTGTAAATACCTTGTTCATTACCTAACATCTACAGGAATGACAGGCTTCGCTTTATTCATGGGCGGCGTATCCAACTCCCTGCTGCACCAAATTTTTGGCTCTACGCCGCCTGCCAGGATTCATCCATCGCTCGCGGCGCGGGAAAAGCCTGTTGTTTTGGCAAGGAACCGGCGCGCCGCGTATTGCCCCAAAACGGCGTTGTCATCCCGACCGGCGTCCCGGCCTTTATACCACTTCTGGGCAAAGAGTTTTGCCCGGGACAGAGTGGAGGGATCTTACTGACTGTGGCGCCTGACTGTTGCAGGGAGTTGCATTTTCTTAACAGACAGTATTTGATAAAATGCGACTTTCTGTTTTACGAAGCAATCTCTGTGACCCCTTGTTTTTTTAATATGGAGTCAGGAGTTCTGAGTTTATATTGATACAAATTTTCTGGTTGTATACTATGCACCGGAGAAAAAAAGCAGATTTGTTCAGGAGACTCTTCGTCTCGCAAAAAACCTTACAATAAGTTACATATCTGAGTTAGAAATAATTTTTTATCACAAAGCTCCTTACTTAAATAACCAACTCAGCCCAACCCCGAACTCCATAGGCGAATCCCTCATCTACTTCAGCCTATCCAAAACCCTGAAGCTTTCCGGGCCCATTTGAAACAATAAATCAAATGCACAGCACCAGGGCTTAAATCCCTCAAAATGCTGATGGTATTCCGAATGGGAAAACTTCGGCTCCGATTTCATTCCAGCCTGACGCATATAGTGCCTGCTGTCATGCTCCTGATACAACGCGCTGGCTTTCATTGCTTTTGCGAACTTGTCAGGATCAGGATCATATTTATCTATTTTACTTGCCTGACTTTCTTTCTCTTTTAATGATAAATCAAGAAACCGGAATAGCCGGTATCTGAGATAAAGTGTAAACGGCAACAGGTATTCATACTCGCCGGCCAGTTTAAAATCGGCTGTGATTTCCGGTTCATAAAAATCAAAATAAAGGGCATTTCTGTAATTAAATGCGATTGATCGCAAAAGAGGTGTGAGCCAGTCGGATGAGTGATCAATGCGTACCCGGTTAACAGGTTTGTTTCTGTCATCTGTTCGTACGGGAATATTGATGTATTGTGTGCCGTCCGGGGTTCTGATGAGAGCCCTGTGAACCCGGCTTTTGCGGGACCATGGCTCATTATCAATCAAAACAACTTTATCGGCCTGTAATGCACACGCCAGATCATACAGGTTCGGTGCAAATCCGGGCAGAAGCAGTGCCAGTTTCATCAGTCCGAAAATTTTCTATTCAGAAATTCGTCAAACATTTGATTTGCGATAATAGATGAAAAAACCTGAAAGCCCGATACCAAAAAGAATGAAAGTGCCCATAATGGATAACAGGTTTCCGGTTTTATACCAAACAGGGTCGAGTGTGAGAACCAGTTCATGTTCGCCTGCCGGAATTTCAAATCCTCTGAGCACATAATTCGTCCGTATGATTTCGATTTCACTGCCATTTAAAGTTGCCGTCCACCCCGGCGGATACCAGATTTCACTCAAAACTAAAAAACCGGGATTTGTACGGGACAATTCAAGGCGAATATTATTTGCACTATAATGGGTAACACGAACGGTACCGGCCGTATCAGCCTGTACGTTTATAGCCGGTTCTTGTACGGTATAAGCGACGGTTGCAGCATCAAAATCTTGTGAGATTTCACGCAATACAGCTGGCTGGTCGGGCAGTGTCTCAACAGATTGAACAAACCAGGCCTTTGGCAGAACATTTTTGTTTTCCATAACAGTGCCTCGCTCTGTTTGCAGAGCAGCTTCAAAGCCGGGAAGCTCTAATGGCCCTTGCGCGGTGAGGTATTTTATATTGAGCATATTCATCACACCGGTATTGAGTCCTATTGGCCCGGAAAAAAATGCTTCATCGATTAAATCCTGATAATAACCAAGCTTGGCCCCCGAGTATCCGCCTGCCGACGGGTAAAAATAGGCGGGTATAGCATTATTAAACGGATTGCTTAAAAGCGGTAAAGCCCTGTAGGGCCAGCCATCCGGATGAGGAACATTTTGTTCAATAAAACGATCTGTTTCCTGTGCCTGACGTTCTATCACCTGTTCGCGTGTCAATGAGCCGTCTGCCAAAGCATTCTCGCTAAGATACCGGCTGTCGACCTGTATCATATCAAAAGCTATAATCAGGCAAATAGCAATGCTTCCTGTTGAAATTGGTATTTTTTGATTTCCGGCAAACCAGATAATGCCGAGGCCAAGCGCAAAAAGAATTCCAAATCGCAGAGTATCGCCATAAGCCAGTTCTTCTCTGGCAGGAATCAGCTCATTGCTGATATACCGGTTTACGGCCTGGGTAACACGCGGGTCATCCGGCGAAACCTGGTTTTGCTGAGCAATCTGCTGAGCAATTTGCATCCGTTCACCCGGTTTTTCAAACGAAAGCATCTGAAATCCGATAATCAAAAAAACAACACCTGCTCCGCCAGTTATCGCCAATGCTTTTTTCCACTCCGGTGATTTCTCTTTGATTTTTTGAAGAGTCCATTCAAAACCCATTACTGCAACAACGGCAAAACAGAAAACGGTGACCATCAGCCACATCTCCGGTGCACGGAACTTATCGAACAGCGGAAAGTAGTTAAACATGGCACGGTTCAGAAGCAGGAAGTTTTCGCCAAGTGAAAAAAGCAGTGCTGCTGCACCGGGGGCAAAAAAGATCCATTTAAGTTTGTGCCGTGATTTAATCAAACCGATAATCAAAAAAAGAATCGTTAAGGCTCCCATGTAATGAGGCCCGCTTGTAAATGATTTTGGACCCCAGTAAGCATCACCTGAAGCCCCACCAAATGATCCGGGAATAACAAGTGTGAGCAGTTCACCTATACCTTGCGACCACGCAAAGGCATAATCCTGCGAAAGGCCGTCAATATTTTCAATTTCTGATCCACCCCGGGTACTGTATGCTGAATACTCAGCCGTACTCCAGTAAAGCTGAATGGTAACAAGAAGTGCTATGACAGCCGCACAAACGATAAGCCCTGTATGATTAAGAAACGGTTTCAAAGCCTGACCCTTCCAGGCTTTGAACAGATCGTAAATAAATAAGGTACCAAGTGGAAAGAGAAAGAAATAGGTAACCTGCGGATGGTAAGCCCTCAGGTGAAGAGTTACGGCAAGGGCAAAAAGGAAAAAAGCGAGCCACCGGTTAAATCCTGTTCTTGTGATCAGAAAATAACCGGAATAAATCCAGGGCATGTAGATATAAGCAAGAAATTTTGCATTATGGCCTGCACCAATGATAATTGGAATATAAGCGCTGAATCCTATCACAACAGCCCCAAATACGGAAGTAAGAGGGCGGGCTCCCAGAAGCAGAAACATCAGATATGAACCACCGAATAATATCCAATACTCGATGGCAGGATAGATAAAATTGAAGAACCTGAGAACGGTATTATCCAGATTCCAGGCCTGGGGAGGCATGGAGATCGTTGTGGCCGGCATTCCTGAAAACATATTGGCAGCCCAGTGAGCCACTTCATCATTCTGTTCGCGGTGTTCAATCAGTGACTGTGCACCTGCGCGCCACTGAATAACATCATGCCCTATGTACTGCTGGCCGCCCAGGGTGGATTCAAAAAAAAGAATGAAAGGCAGAATAAACAAAAAACCCAGGCACAAAATGTGTTTTTTTGCAGGAGACAACCCTTCCCAAAAATCAGGTTTTATGGATTCTTTTTTTTTCTTTTTAGAGGACATTCATTCTTGTTAAAGTTTAAAAAACATACAGGATCTGCAGATATATTGTAAATTCTTATCTCAGAATTAAATGATCGATATTCATCATTCAATAACCCTTGGAACACGGAAATAATCTGTGTCGGCATCGGGTGCATTTTTTAATGCATCCTCATGAGATAAAGGCTCCAGAGCTATATCCTTCCGGAAACCGGCGGTTAATTCGGTTACGTGTTCGAGTGGCTCAACTCCGGTTGTATCCACTTCGTTGAGCAGATCCATATACTCAAGTATGCGGTTCATGTCACCGGTCAGGCGTTCCGTCTCTTTATCGGTGAGCTGAAGCCGGGCAAGCCCGGCCACATATTGTACATCTTTTTTGGTTACGGTCATGATAAATTTATTTTTAAATTGATAGTGAATTTAACAAACATTTGGCAAAAGGATAAGCCCTATTATGGTAGAAAACATCCTGGTAATGGGAGCAGGTGGTGTAGGTGGTTATTTTGGCGGAAGGATTGCAGAAAAAACAGATTGTAATGTGTTTTTTATTGCACGGGACAGGCATCTCCAAAAAATCAGGGAAGCGGGTTTAAAAATTTTAAGCGCTGATGGCGACATACATCTGACTGTTGATGCTTCAGATAAACCGACGGATGCTCCGGAACCTGACCTGGTACTTTTTACAGTAAAATCTCAGGATACAGATCAGGCTATT
>JBHJOO010000559.1:0-4794 GCA_050329675.1 Balneolaceae bacterium | reverse complement strand
TCTCAAAGCCCAGGGTAATGCTAAACTCGTCCAGCTTCGTTTTTGTCCAGCCGAATAGTCCGCCCCGCGGACGGATCTCGTAGTCCACTTCAAAGCGGGCAATCCCGCTGGCGTCGGTCTGAAGCTGATACACCTCGAAATGCACCACCAGGTTTTCTCCTTCCGGGATTTCCCGCCGGTTCGATACCACAAAATCAAAAAGGACATCCTCCGGCGGCTGACCGGCTTTTTGGTAGCCGAGAATCAGATCCCCCGCGATTAGCTCGCCCGGAGTAACAGGAAGTGGATCGGGAAGGGGCAGTTCCAGCTTATGACGGGCCCGCAACTGCTCCGGAAACAGGCTTTCCGCAACGGGGCGGGAGTCCGGGTGTAAATTCTCCAGTTCGGCATAAAACACCTGGCTGGCCGTCTCCTTCAGATAGGGAATCACAAAGACCGAGGTGCTGGGAGTGTTTTCCTCCGGGTCGAGCACCACGGACGGAGACTGACGGCTCTGGCTGAGCAGCTGCCAGCGCCCGTCGCGAAGCTGCAACCCGTGGGTGAGCCGGTACCATGAAAAGAGCTGCTCCCCGGCAGTATCTTCCGATTCATCACCGCTCCCTGCCATCATCACATCCTGATTGGCAGTCACATCGCCCAGCACCGCCTGCATGGGGCTGCTTTCGAAAAAGGTCACAAAGACCGGATCGTCCTCATCATCCAGCAGACGGTATTGGTAGATCTCCAGAGGAATGGAGGGAAATTCATCGGCATACGTTGAGAGTTCGGAGGGTGCTTTGGCCAGGTTTTCACGGGTCAGCTCTCTGGCTCTCTGTTCTTCCGCAGGCCCCTGATACTTGCCGACATCACCAGAACCCGGATCTGCGCGATCATAGGCAAAGATGATTTCACTGTAGCGGTCGGCAAAGAAAAAATCAGTGGTTGCCAGTTGCTCATAATATAACCACTGAAGTATCATTCCCGGAGTCAAAAATTCTTCAAATGATTGACCCAACCCTGCAGCTTGTCTTCTCAATGAAAGAAAGTTAAAACGATCGGTAAAAGTAAATGCCCTTGAAGGAATCAACTCCTCAATAACATCAATCCGGTCAAAACCGCCGGCTGGCTTGTCCCCAAAAATCATCAGCAGATTGTACCGCATCTCCGCCTCGGGCCGGTTGTAAATCCAGATCTCGTAATACGGTCTCGTCTGCAGATCGAAAATCACATCGGCCATCAGCTCTTCATCATTACAGGAACCCAATTGACGACATAAATTAATAACCTTCTGCCTGGGCGCCCGCAAAATACCATCGGCTTTCCGGTGAGGAGGGCCATATTTGACATAGGCCACTCCCCGCTCGTCCGTGCCATACGGCGGATCGTTTTTACGGGTAAAATGTTTCCGTGCATGAGCTATTCGCTGCCAGTGTTCGATCAGCCGTTCGTTGTAGAGCCTGCCCGGAGTCAGGTCCAGCCGCTCCCAGAAGATTCTGAGTTCTTCGAAAATAATCGGGTTATTTTCAGATAACAAACGCTCCAACTGTTTAAACGTATTGGTTTTATTCCCCTTTCTTCCAAAAAGTGGCTCCAACCGGGTCAGTTCCTCCCGAAGTGCCTCCCGGTTTTTCTCAACAACCTTTTCATCACGGCCCGACAGCCCCCACTGGTAAAGGGCTGAAGCGCTCCGGTAATACGCTTGCAACTCATGCTCAGTGGCCACCCGCAGGTATTCGGTGGCAAGGGCAAGGAAGGGAACCTCCAGCTGCCCGGCGGCCCCCTGCCACAGCTCAAGGGCCGCTTCGGGTTTGCCCTGCTGCTCCAGTTCCAGCCCGCGTCGCACCAACTCTTCGTCAGAAAGATATTGGACGCACGGGGATGAAAATAAGAAAATCAATATTAGCAATAGACAATTCATATCGTATGAGTCATCACCATTGTATTTCATCTATCAGGAAAAAATAATAGTCATTCAGAATCTCATTTGATAAAGAATCGGGATTTCAGTGTGGTTATCCGCCACATAATAATATCCTTGACCATCAATGTTCAGTACATCATTCCAACGATCATCTTCTTCAGGTGGTACAATGGAGATTTTGTAATATGCTTGCAGTCTGCCATCCTGATTAAATGACTCCATTCCGAACCATATTTCATCCTCAGGCGTGGTAATCCTAGTGAAATGAACCAGTCCTGAGGGGGTGTTAAAAAGTCCCAGGCTTACATTTAACAGTCGCCCATATAATCTTTCCCCACTGTAACTCACCTGATAATTAGACGGTTCCTTATTTTCTTTTATTGGGTTGGTATGATGCACCAGTCCTTCCAGGAAACCGGACAAAAACCAACTTTGGTCAAAGGAATTAAAAGAATACTGATAGATCACTCCCTCGTAGAATTTGGGAGTATAATAGATAGTGTTATCTTCATCAATAACTACATGACCGGCTTGAGCCTGGGTCAAATAATGAAATGTTTTATTTTTATGAGTTCTCAGGTCATGAAAATCTCCATAGCACTGTTCTTTACTTGTAAAATCATGATTAAATAAATGAAACAGACAGTTTTGATCCGGAGATGCTTCATGTAGCTTATACCAGAAAAGATGTTTTATTTCATTATTCAAAATAATACTTTTAAACTTACCTCTCGGAAACTCAGTACCTGTGGGTATGCCGTAAGAAGTTACAAGTTCACCCCGTATTGTGTAAACGTTTATAATACGATTCACCTCATCACTCACAATTAATAATTCAGTGTCATCCGGTGCATAACCCATTGAAAAACCTTTAATACTCATGAATTCACCATTTCCCCTGCCTCTGCGGCCAATTTCCTGTTGAAACATCCCTTTTTTATCAAATTTCTTTATCGTTTGACTAATCAAATCAGAAACATAGAAATTTTGATTTTTATCTATATGAAGTTCTCCGATCCGCCCTATAATAACATCATCACCTGAAAGAGCCGGATCCATGGAATTATCTCAGGGATAGCATTCACAATTCGTGTTTCATCCCATTGAGAAGGATAGATATCCTGCCGGCAACCACTAAAAATACAAAAACACAAAAGACCAGTAATTAATAGAAAAAGAGTAATTTTCATGATAAAGGATTTTACACACCTTCCTTAATTCCAATAAAACAGGAAGGTGTGTGATAAATTGGGGACTTAACTCTAATATTATGTATCATGATTCGCAAGGATCGGTTGGTTCGCAAGCACAAGATCCTCCAAAAGGATCGCAACCACCATTTGTAGTGGAACATCCATTGTAACCACCTTCAGTAAAGCTTGAGCACCAGCAACCACCTGAACACACACATATAAAACAACCACTATTAACTTCTGATGATAATGCTGTATTATAACTTAAAACAGACAAGACAAAAATAATGGACGCTGCGAAAATTTTCAGGTATGTTATTTGTTGTTTTTTCATAAGTACCTCATATTATTTGTTAATGTTATAGTTAGAAAAAATTTCCTCCAGTCGTGTTTGTTTTGAAGCCAGACTCGTCACTCTTGTTGGAATAATACTTCTGTAGAAAACCTTCTTTTGGGCCGTGTCTACAAAGGCAATGATCTGTTCGATGGGATCCTGATCATCCAGGATACGTGTGAGTTCTTCCAGACTATCATGACGACCAAAGTATGCATCCGTCTTGAACATAGATCTTTTCAAAAAATTTTCGGCTGAACGCTCCTCATCTTCAAGCACTATAATCACCGGTTGAATTTCTGAAAAACCGAAAGAATCGAACACATCGATATATTCATGGGTTTCAAGGATACAAGCCGGGCAGACGCCGGGATGTAGAAGAATCAGTGCTTTGAACTCCCCGAAAGAATTTTCGTATTCCTTCGGACTCAATTTACTGTTTAAAGCCTGTGGAGTAAGACTCTCGACTACTTCGTCAAAATAAAAAGGAATCTCCTCCCTCATTCTCTCTTGTAACTGCTCTGCCTGTTGCGTTCTTGTCCGCTGCTGCTGAATTTCAATCACACTCAATACAAAAAAGAACCCACTGCCGGCCAACAGTAACCAAAAGATAATATGGACGATCTTACCTCGCATACTCCTTACTTTTGGGTGATTGCACTGCAATTATTTATAGGCAAGCCTATGAAAATCAGTTTTTTCATTGCGGTGAGTATCTCATTCAAATCGACTGCTAATAGTCTTAATAAAAAAAAAATGAAAGTCAATTTTTCGTTTACTAATGTTATAGAAATGTTATAAATATAATTATACTGGGCTTCTGAAATTCCCCACCAACCTTTTTGCACCAGATTCATCCGATGGTTTGAAGGGCTTTCATTTTCGAAAAGCACTCAACTCAAGACTCACCCGGCCTCCGTAACCTCAAACCTCACGCTTCGCTCATGGCTCTGCCCGCTTTACAGGTCACGGAAAGTACTGACAAATCTTGTAGCCCGGCGGATTCATCCCCGGGTTGGATTACGCCGAACAAACCGGAGAGTAAATAAATAATACAAATCATAGTCAATCTGTTTTAAATTCAGGAATAACCCCTATTTTTCCCGGCTTTTCTGATAAAATTCCAATTCAGGGGACTGAATTTAATTTTGTTTATCTAAAATGAAATCCGCATTTTCTTCTTTTAAAGAACAATAAGTAAGATTATCCATGCGCTTAAAAACAACCCATTCCACCATTCTGATAGCTGCCCTTTTTCTATTTTCATCGTGTGCAATTTTTCGTCCGGCCGCGGGTGATCAGCCATCACGTACGGACAGATCAGCCGATAAAAACGGACTGAAACCTTATAAAACCGTTATCACAGG
>JBHJOO010000212.1:0-4262 GCA_050329675.1 Balneolaceae bacterium | reverse complement strand
TAAACTAAATTCAGTTTTTTTATTGATGATAACATTGGCTGGATCGGGGGCCAGAATGGAACCATATTGAAATCAACGGATGGGGGGAAAAACTGGACGAGTATCCCATTTAATTCTTTTATCGGCGTCGAAGCACTTTTTTTTGTGGATTCTCAAACAGGATGGGCAGTGAATGCAGCAACATTTCCATCCCAGAAAATCATGAAATCAACCGATGGTGGTGAAACCTGGGAGTTCCAGACATTTCCGACAGGGTTATCAACAGCGACAAGGTTTAATTCAATCTTTTTTACAGATAATCAAAATGGATGGGCGGTGGGTTCGGGTGGTGCCATCATACATACTTCGGATGGAGGAGAAACCTGGACAGTTCAGGAAAGCGGCACAACCAACCCGTCAACGGTCATCAGCTTTGAGATACCCAATGCAAGCAGCGTAAATCTTGAAGTTTTTGATATCCTGGGCCGTAAAGTAGCCACACTTGTCAGCGGACAGCTAACCGCAGGTACACATCAGGTTACTTTTGATGCATCAAATCTGGCGAGCGGTGTGTACCTTTATCGCATTCAGGCAGATAATTTTGTACAAACCCGAAAGCTGACACTTCTAAAATAAGAGTATTATTACCTGACCTGAGCAGTTAACCACGGCGTACACAACGGAAACCACAACGTACACAGGGTTTTCTGTATCCGGTAACTCCTGATCGCCGCGCCCGTTGTGTACTTCTCTTTGCCGCTGTGGTTTCATCATTTCCTGGATTGCCCCACAAACTTTTCTGTAACCAATATTACAAAATAATACCGGGAACAAAACAAATTCACATTCGTTACATAGAAAGATCTGCATTTTTAATTGCAGATCAATTTGTACCCCGAAAAGCCAACGTAGTAGAGAAGCCCGGTTGATTCCGGGCTTCTTTAATTTCTTATACCAAATTTGATACCGGAATTTCCTCCAGTTTACCATTGTGTATGCGAATAGTACGGAAGGGATGCTTTTTTATAACCTCGTAATCATGAGTAACCATAAGAACAGCCATACCCCGGTTATTTATCACTTTCAGGAGATCCATAATTCTGCTGCTGGCTTCAGGATCGAGATTTCCCGTTGGTTCATCGGCAAGCAGAAGCCTTGGTTCATTAGCAAGAGCCCGGGCGATAACAACACGCTGCTGCTCACCACCTGACAGATCGCCAGGCATAGCTTTGCGTTTGTGGCTCAGGCCAACCAGCCCAAGTACTTCAAGAACACGTTTTTTGATATATTTTTTCCTTTGTCCTGTAACTTCAAGGGCAAAGGCTATATTTTCAAATACGGTACGGTCAGGCAAAAGCTGAAAATCCTGAAAAACCACTCCAAGCTGACGTCTCAGATATGGTACTTTGCGATCAGGGAGAGTACCTACATCATTGTCGGCCACTTTCACAGTGCCCGAATCGGGAGTAATATCACGATAGAGAAGTTTAAGGAAAGAACTTTTCCCGGCTCCGGTTCTTCCGGTTAGATAACAAAATTCACCGATTCCAAGTGTAAATGAAATTTGGTCTAATACGGCATTATTGTCATAATAGACGGACACATTATTCATTTCTATAACTGCATTTTTACTCATTGCAATACCATTGTAATTCGAAGGCTTTTTTCATGTACAGGGTTAAGCTGAAATCCATCATATGCTGCCAATATTTTAAGATCTGATTTATCAATTATGGACTTCATTTCAGTATAAGTATAAATTTTTTGTTTATGTATCTCCCTGAAAGTATCAATAACCTGTTCATTATCATCCAGCAACCTGATTTCAAATTTATTGTAGTGAATTCTGTTTTTTCGATCAAAACTGCTTGTGCGGTAATAATCGTAATTGGTTTTACTTTTACCCTTTTCGTTGTGCAAATATTTGATGGATTTTACTGAATTTCTGGGTGTTGTGAAATCAAATATAAAAATTCCTTTATCATTTAAAACATGACGAACCTGCTCAAATAATTTTAAAATATCTTTTTCTGTATGCAGGTAATTGATACTGTCGAATACCATATAAACTGCATCAAATTTCTGTTCCAGGTCTATAGACAAAAAGTTCATAGTCATAAAATTGATAGATGAATCTATGGCGGCAGCTTTTTCCCTTGCTTTTTCAATCATTTTGGAAGAAGCATCTGTTGCAGTAATATTGTAACAGTCAAATTCTTCGAGAGAAAGTGCCAGGGTACCGGTACCGCAAGCCAGTTCCAGAATTTCAACAGGCTCGGAGTGATGTTCAAGAAGGATTTCATCGATAAAATCAGCCCATAATTCATAATTTACTTCACTCATCAATACATCGTAAACCTCGGCAAGTACGGTATACTCGCCTGTGACAGGAGCTGATAGTCTATTCATTGATCACTGCCGATTTGTTTTGATTGATAATAAGTTCAATGGCAAGCTCAACAGCAGATGTAAATGAGTGGTAATTGGCTTTATTCATACCTGCTATATTGAAAGCTGTACCATGATCGGGTGAGGTTCTGATTACAGGTATTCCGGCCGTAAAATTGACACCTTTGCCAAAACTGAGTGTTTTAAAGGGGATAAGTCCCTGGTCGTGGTACATGGCAAGAATGGCATCATATTTTTTATAATCGCCGCTGCCAAAAAATCCATCTGCAGAATAAGGCCCGGAGACGCAAATGCTGTTATCATTTGCTTTATTAAGAGCGGGTACAATGATTTCAAGTTCTTCCTTTCCAATCACCCCGCCGTCACCCGCATGCGGATTTAAACCGAGCACTGCGATATCAGGTTTTGAAATGTTAAAATTAAATTTGAGACTGTTGTGCAGTATTTCAAGTTTATGGGCAATCAGTGATTCAGAAATCAATGATGATACTTTAGATATTGGTACATGAATTGTAGCCAATGCGACACGTAAATTCTTATAAATAAGCATCATTAAATAGTCGGATGTATCCGTTTTTTCTGCTAAAAATTCCGTATGGCCAGGATAATGATAACCGGCGAGTTGTATAGACTCTTTGGAAATTGGAGCAGTCACAATAGCATCCCCCTGCATATCCAGACATATGTTCAGCGCTTTTTCAAGCGTAATCATCGCTGCTTTTCCTGAACTACGCGTGATACTTCCAGGTTCTACGTCAATAAGGTTTTTATCACAGCAATTTATGATATTCAAAACGTTCTTTTTTGCTTCTTTTGTATTTTTTATCAGATTAAACTCAATATCCAGATTAAAACGGTGCCTGTAGAAATTGAATACTGATTCCTCACCTGCTGCTATATATAAGACGTGATTGAAAGAATGTTTTTCAAATGTTTTCAGGATTACTTCGGGCCCTATACCGTTGTAATCACCCATAGTTAATAAAATTCGTGGCATCATAACAGAAAAGTAGAGGATGGACTCGTGGCTTGCAAGCAGAATGTATAATAAGAATTCAGATGTCTGAAAAAATTATGAGGTAAATTCAGAATGTAACCCATAGGGCAAAGATCTCAGCCCTTTTTGGTTCACGCGAAGGGCGCAACGGTGAAAGGCACGCAAAGAAAAGAGAAGGATGAAAAGTGAAACTGACCCGATAGTTGGGTCGTCGAAAAGCACTCAACTCACAACTAATAAAGCTTCTTACTGCTCTCCGATTAGTTTAAAATCACCAAAACCGGTTGTGGCTTCGAAAACAAGGGTTCTGTTATCATAATACCATATTTCGCGGGTTGGTGCATTTGTGGGCAGTCTTCTTTCTATATCATTAGGTTCACCGAATAAGATGTAAGCTCTGCCCTGATCCGTGTTAAACCCGGGATTTTGGGGGGTGGTGTATTCTTTATAAGCGTAATCGATTCGGTCGTAGTATTCAACCATTAATTCATTGAATTCAGTATCCGGAGTAGGATCTCTTTCAGCCCAGAATTCTCTGAATTTTTTCTCTTTTTCCACGGCATTACCTGATTTCATCTCTTTAAGTTTACTGTCACTTACAATGAACCGTAACATATCAATAGCAACATCAAGGTTCAGCAAACTTACCGGCATGTCAGGCCACAATGATCCAACTGTTTTTTTGGTAACGGTTGTATCATTGGTAACATTTTTCAGTACAATCTGAAATCCCGAATTGGGAAAGCGCCCGTTTGGTATTGGTACAATGGAAAGCGGATAACCGTCTTCTTTAAGATTAAATTCAAGTGAAACATTATCAATTTTGTAACTTAAAGAAAATCCGGATCCTTTAAATTCATACGTACTGTCGATATCA
>JBHJOO010000311.1:0-8869 GCA_050329675.1 Balneolaceae bacterium | reverse complement strand
CAATAGTTTTAAAGTTACCCCTGCCGTCACCTTTCAATACTAACCCTCTTCCCGCATCCTGCCTCGGTATGTGTTTGGAGTAACCGAAAAAATTCTGCCCTAAAAAAATATCTTCATTACCATCATTGTCGAAATCTGCTACCCCCACAGAAAATGCAGCTGAAAACTGGGCTTTTCCCGGTAAAGAATGAGCTATAAATGTATCTCCATTATTTAGAAAAAGCATATGTTCCAGTGTATTGATCTCTTTATAAGGTATTTCATTCAACTGTATTCCAAGAATTTCTTGCAGAGAGGCAGAGGCAAATTCGCTGTGAGACCGGACATTTCTCAGGATTATATTGGGTATAGATGCAAAATCATTTAACCTTCTCCCCGGAACGTATTTTTGAAGTGTTGGTTCATAATGCGCTTCTATGATATCTGTAATACCATTCGCATTAAAATCATCATAAAACATTCGTAGTGGCAGTTTTGATTTTTGTCGATAAGGGTTGTTTAAACCCATATTAACAGCTACAATGTCCGGATAACCGTTATTGTTAAAGTCACCGATTGCAATACTATTCCACCATCCACTGTACTTATTTAACCCGACCTCAGCCCCGATCTCCCTGAATTTTCCGTTTTCATTCAAAAATAAATAAAGAGGTCCCCACTCCGTGCTTACCAGTAAATCCTGTAAACCGTTATTGTTAAAATCAACAAATAGTGCATCGGTTACAGGTTCAAGATCTCTAAATACTTCGAGGTTATCTTTATCAGGATGAAACTCTCCATTGTCATTTATATATAATTGTGATGATACATTCTTTGGATATTCCCCCAGCTTAAATTTATTGCCAACGAATATATCTACATACCCGTTACCGTTATAATCGGCCGCTGCAATTGCTCCAGTAACTTCATTGCCATTATAAAGAGTATCAATTTCTATGATATCATCCCTGGTAATTTTGAAACTTATGACTTTTTGCTCCCGATATCCGTTTTCGTCAGATTTCGAAATGTTAGCCACCATTCTAATGTAGTTCTGCTCATTCCAGAATAGTGTGGAAATGAGACCATCTACAGATAGATTACTTAAAAAGTGCTCTTTTCGATGGACAAGAGTTCCATCTCCACTATTTTCAAAAACAGTGAGATTATAGTCAGCTCCTGAAGTAATTATAAGATCATCATATCCATTTAAAGTAAAATCGAACCACGAAATCCCTGCTCCTTTTCTGTTCAGCCTTGCAGGCAGTAATGGCTGTAATTCAAAATCATTAAATTTGCTTATTTGATGATTATGATGAATTTTTTGTGAATCTTCTAAAAATAGCTGGCTATTTTTTTCTGGCTCAATTTTATTAATTTTTAAATCCGCTGCTGTTCTTGAGCTGTTTTCATATATCTCATATACTCTGTTTGCTTTCACATTGTCAATTCTACTGATTTTACCAGTTGGCCAGCTAATTTTCAATTCGTGGCCGGCACCAGCGGTTGCTGCAAAAACAATCATAGCATCAGAAGATGATAAATAATCACCAGTTGCAGACATCTCTTTTTGTTGATAAACAGGACCGCCAAATAATTCCGCTTTTGAACCAATGCCCCGGGTATTGGGTGATTCGCCTATTAAACGCACAGCAATACGAGGTGCAGTTGTAATGTTTTTGTAGATTACTGCTTCTTTATTCATTCGATTCACTACAAGATCCAAATCACCGTCATTGTCGAGATCTGCCAATGCCAGGCCGTGTGAGATGTCATCTTCAGTAAATCCCCAATCACTGCTTTTATCAGTAAAAGTAAGATTGCCATTATTCCGAAGCACCATGTTTGGCAATTCAAGAGATGGAAATTCAAGAACATAACCTTTTAATGAATCACCTGTCTGTGCCATTCTTTGGGCGAGCAATCTCTGTGTATCTAAATCCTGGATGTCGTGCAAATATCCTGTATTAATGATAATATCTTCATAACCACTTAGGTTTACATCCAAAAAACGCGTAGCCCAAGACCACCCTGTAGCTGCAACACCTGAGTAATATGCTATCTCAGCAAAAGTGTCGTCTCCACGGTTCAGATATAATGAATTCCGACTATAAAGCGGCCTGTAACCGCTGCTATCCATTTTCGACTGGAATGGATCAAATGAAACTTGCTGTTTTAAACGGTCTTCGTGATTCGGGCTTAACATCTCCGTTACAAAAATATCTGAATATCCATCCCGGTTTATATCTGAAAAATCTACTGCCATTGAAGAAAAGCTAAAATTTCTTATAGCTAAATTTTCAATCTCCTTAAAAATTCCATTTCCCTGATTAATCCAAACTTTATCGGGTGTCCAAAAGTCATTACTCACATATAGGTCAGGCAGGCCGTTGTTTGTTATATCATGAAACTTGGAAGCAAGCCCCCAATCTCGTGATAATCCCCTGGGGGTTCCATCACTCGACAAAAAATGGTATTTCAGGTTAGTAGCTTTAGTAAAACTTCCATCTCCATTATTAAAATAGAGTTCATCTAATTCCCCAAGCTCCCGCATATCAGGAACACCATTACCATCATAAATCAATGTAAAGTGCTCATCAAAAGGTGGTAACAGTTCATAAGCATTACCGGTTTTGATCATGGTATTTCCAGGATGTAAGGCATTTAAACCAAAAAGATCCTTTGCTGATTTATATTTATAGTTGGTAATATAGAGATCGGGGTATCCATTACCGTTAATATCAGCAATGGCCGCTGTTGTGCTCCCATAACTCTTTGTCAGACCACTATCTTTTTTAAATTCAAAAGTTCCATTTCCATTATTTAAGTAGATGGAATTGTATTTATTTAATGATGTAATAATTAAATCCAAATGTCCATTACCATTTAAATCTGAAAAGACGACTCCTGTAGAATAGTATCCTTCATGTGCCAATCCTGCTTCTTCTGTAATATCCTTAAATTGAAACCCTCCCATGTTTTTATAGAGTTTATTTGGGCCATCAAGGCTGGCAAAATAAATATCCGGCAAACCGCTGCCATCAATATCACCAACAGCTACACCAGATCCATTTAAAAATCCCTGGTTTTTACTGATCCATTCATCAGAAAGCTGGTTGCTGAAAGTAATATTGCTGATTTTTGAATCTATCTTCTGGAAGCCGATAGCTGTTCTGTTGTCTAATTTTATTTCAGCCCATCTATATCCATTTCCTTCATTCCATTCGAGAGTATGGTCAGTTGTGCATGCCGATATTACCAAAAGCTTGAAAATGCCTATCATCTGCAAAACAGGATACTGGAAAGCATACGCTGATAAAACATTAAGGGAGCTATTTGGTTGTATTTTCACGATCGTTATAGGAATAAATATTTTCGCTGTAAAATCCCTTTTTATGAATTTTTCATTCAAACCTTTTTATAATTCAATTTCCACCAATACCGGAAAATGATCTGATGGATATTTCAATCCATCATAGCTGTCGGTCAAAACCCCGTATCTTTTGACATTAAAATGGTTCGTCAAAAATACATAATCAATTCTCCGGTCAGGAACCCTGTTGAAATCGAAACCATTGAATGTTCCTGTTGGGCCATGAGGTGGCGTTTCAGAAATATTGTATGCATCGGAAAACCTATTATGCTTTATTATTTTTTCGTATGCCAGATTTCCAGGCTCTGCATTCAGATCGCCCATAAGAATTACCGGAATACCCGGTTCAGTATTATCATCAATATGTTCGAGAACCAACCTGCTGCTGTTTTCACGGGCTTCCTGACTTTCATGGTCGAAATGGACATTGTAGACATAAAACCGGGTATTCGTTTCGATATGTTCAAACTCACCCCAGGTACAAATTCTGTGGAAATTTACACCCCAATCCATAGAGGGACGATCAGGTGTTTTTGAAAGCCAGAATGTGCCATTATCAAGTGCATGAAACAAATCAGGATCATAAAAAATAGCACTATGTTCGCCTTTTTTATTTCCATCATCCCGGGCGACACCTAAATAATCATGACCCAGCATTTCACGAAGGTCCTGTAATTGATTGTATTCTCCCTCCTGTGAACCCCACAAAACAATATTATGGAAACGAATCAGGCTGGCAACATGGGTTTTTCTGCTTTTCCAACTGTTATCGTGTTCCGGGGGTGTATAAAAGAAAATATTATATGTAGCGATATTAAAATTTTGTCCCGATAAAATAGTGTTACTACCCGAAATAAAGACGATTGGTAAACTCAGGGTTAATAATACAACAGCTACTGTCTGTTTTATAAATGGCTTAAAAAAAAGACAAATAATTTTGAAAGCTGGCAGTTTCTGATTCAATTGTAACATTTTAAACAGCATTCAATTTTCAGTTAAGTTGCGGGCTTGTAAATCCCAGCTTTTTCAATCCATCCTGAACTTCCGGGGCACTCATGAAGAGATCCCATAGTAGTCCGGAACGATAATTTTCGATCATAACCACAATCGGTCCCTGGTCAATTGCCAGATAGCGTTCAGGGTACCAATCTTTCGTCACGCTAAAGGCATCATAAAAACCATATTTTCCCCATAGCTTGTCATAATAATTACTGAAGAGATTTTTCAGAACATCCATCGATTCTGAAGGAGTGTATGGAAAAGAGGAAAGTGCGGCGGTAGGCGATATTACACCCAGATCGTTTCCGGGTTTATGAGCTGCGTATCCATTAACAGAATAACTTGCCGTTAATCCCCATAAATTTTCTCCATATCCTTCGTATCCTTCCGGATTTTCTATACACCATTGCCGGTTTATAAGTGTATGATTCCGGTTATGTTCAAAATAATCGGAGCTGTATTGATCACTTAATCCCCTGGGATCTAATCCAAGCCATGAATAATGAGCCCAGAACAATGGCCCTCCATATTTTTCGGCACCGTTGTGCCTTAACTCCAGGCTATACCCATAAGTGACAACATCTGTTTTTATATCACCACCTCTTGCCCACCCCTGATGATATACATCCGGAGAGATTGAGTACGTTGGAGATGATGCCGCCAGCACATATGTAATAAGAGTTTCATCGTATCCCTGCATTGAATGATTCATTTCCCACTCATAATTGGGTGACCAGTGCCAATAAAGTACATTCTCACCCCTGGTGTACCATTCCCAATTTACCTCATGCCACAATCTGTTTATTTTCTCAGCTATCTTTTTTTCATTTTCATATTGCTTGTCTAAATATTCCCGTGCTGTAATAAGCCCCTGAATCATAAAACTTGTTTCTACCAGGTCACCACCATCATCTTTCTGGCTGAACGGTTTAACTTTCCCTGATTCACCATATAGCCAGTGAGGCCAGGCGCCTTTAAAACGGTCAGCCTCCGACAAATAATCAACGACATGTTCTATCCGGGATATGCCTTCATCTCTTGTGATAAATCCTCGCTCAATTCCAACAAGAATAGCCATGATACCAAAACCTGACCCCCCAAGAGTAACTGCGTTTTTATCATTATTCGGATAGATACCATCCACATGATACCGCTCTCTGGCCATTCCTGAAATCGGTTCTGCTCCATCCCAGAAATATTGAAATGTATACTCCTGAACAATAGTTAGCAATGAATCATCCGATAATCCTGCGATCTCAAAATCCGTTACATCACTTTTGTTTGTGGTGACTGTTTGAGCAATACAGGCGTATTGGTTTACGAAGAAAAGACAGAGAAATAAGTAGATCTTGATATTCATATATAAGGAATTATTTATCTAAGAATGATCCGCATATCAATGTTTACTTTTGAAAACCAAAAAACAGAATTAATTTTCAGGCTGATACAGGAATAACTAAAATTAATAACCGGGATTCTGAGTTAACGATGGATTTACATCCAATTCATCACGAGGAATAGGAAATAGCTCATGCCTATTATCCACAAAATTAGCACCAAGAGACCGAAGTACTTCACTGGCCCTGCCGGTTCTTCTCAAATCAAAGAAACGATGTTGTTCCATGGCAAGCTCTGTTCTTCGTTCATGCCAGATAGCTTCAAGAAGCTGCTGGCCAGTGGCCGAAATATCCGGCAGAAGTTCCTGTGTGGTTAATGTTAAAAACAACGTTTCCGCATCGTTTATCGACTCGGAAATTCTCAACACTTCAATCACTACCGTTTGATTCGGATTTTTTGTACTCATTTCATTTTTGAATTCATTTGGTGTTGAAACCTGAACCCCGTCAATACTTCGAATAATATCAATATTTGTAAAAAACAGAAATCGACCCCGCCTTTCCCATTCTATAGCAAGAATTTCTGCGTTATCAGCCGGACCATTGGCTCCCACAAATCTTACAAACGGACGGCCTTCAAGATCAGAATCACCAACCAGATTGGCAACGAATTCATCAAGAGCTTCAACTTCAATACCTATTGTTGCGGTTCTGCCATCCCTTGCACGTTCCCTTACCATATTTACAAAAGTTAATGCATCACCTGTGTTGCCATTTTGAAAAGCTGCCTCTGCAGCTATTAAAAGAACATCAGCATACCTGATTCTGCGAATATTGGTACCTGCGTTACCAGTGCCACCGGGTGTATCAAGTGGTGTAAATGCTTTTTGATTGTATCTTTGATTGTCCGGCATACTTGTGTTTAATCTCACAATAGCAGGCGGGCCAAATGGAAGAGTTTCATGAACAAACAGAACGGTTGCACCAAGTCTTGGATCACCCGGTTCATAAGCGTTCAATAAATCGTCACTGGGATTATTAAAACCCCATCCGAGATTTGGTGTACCTCTTACTCCCTGTACTTGACTGTATTGAGTTCCTCCAAGGCCGGCTTCCAAAGCAACCGCCTGAACTTCAAATACTGATTCTGAAGAGTTTTCACCCTCTGGCTGGAAAATTTTTTCATAATCGGGGTAAAGAGAATACTCACCCGAGTTGATGACTTCCCTTGCAAATTGTTCTGCCCTGGTAAAATCTCCCTGGTACAGCAGAACCTGAGCATGCAGAGCTCTTGCAGCCCCCCTGGTTGCTCTGCCCAGATCTCTTGAATCATATTCTGATTTTTCCGGCAGAGCTTCTCTTGCATCAAGTAAATCTGCTTCTATTTGAGCAAAAACCTCTTCAGCAGTTGCTCTTTCTTGTTCGAATTCACTTGGCCGAAGGGGAGCAGTTGATAGCGGAACACCACCAAATGCTCTGACGAGATAAAAGTAATAATAAGCCCTGAGAAATTTATTTTCTGCTATCAGGCGCTGTTTCAGGAATTCATCCATTTCAATGTCTGGGATATTAGTAATTGCTAAATTAGCTCTGAAAATTCCTTGATAGTATCCTCTCCAGGTATTCAGGAATGCAGCATTGGTTGGATCAAAAGTAAATTCTGAAATTTCAGTTAAAAACGTAGCGTCAGCTGGAGTACTGCCTTTGTTTGCATCATCAGATGCAATATCGGTAACTCCCAGCCATGGAAATGAATGAACATTGAAATCTCGCAGACGTTCGTATGTAGCATTGGTTGCTTCAATGGCATGTTGTTCAGTTTGGAAAAAGTTCGCAAGCGTTAATTCACCTCTTGGCTTTTGATCCAATAGCGCATCTTCACAACCAAGAAACAATATCATCAATAAAAGAACTGAAAGTACTGTGCCATATTTGTTTTGAAATAAACTATTTTCTTTCATTTTTCTATTTTTTTTGTGGCAAATATTTTTAAAAATTTTATGAATATCCTTTACTTTAGAAATCTATTTCAACTCCGAAAGTGAAAGATTTAGCAATTGGAAATATATTCTCGCCCGCTATTCCGGTGGCTATAACCGGCCCTCCGCCAACCTGTGGGTTAAAACCATTAAAATCTGTATTGGTAAACAGATTAGTGGCGTTAGCAAATACCCGAATTCGCCTGAAATCAACACCTGCAAGAGACCCGACGGGCAATGTATAGCCTAATTGAATATTTCTTAAGCGCAGAAAGTCTCCATCTTCAAGAAAGCGGTCAAGCACCTGAAAGTTATGGCCGCTTTCGGTAACTCTCGGCTCGCTGTTGCTTGTGCCGGGGCCTGTCCATCGGTTCAGAAAAGAGGCATCATAATTAAGTTGACGAAATCCCCTTTCTGCCAATCTTGCATTCAATATTTTATTACCGGTTTGCCCGTCAAAATCCAGTGCTATATCAAAATTTTTGTAAGCACCGGAAAGATTTATTCCATATACAAAATCCGGGATGGGAGAACCGAGAAATACTTTGTCATCCTCGTCAATGACCCCGTCACCATTTGTATCTACAATTCTGATATCACCCGGTTGTTCTACCCCTCTTGTTGGTGAATTATCAATTTCTGCCTGCGTTTGAAAGAGTCCGTCACTCTTCCAGCCGAAGAAAGCTCCGATTGGCTGCCCGGTTACAGTTCTTGTGGTAAAACCAAGATTCCGTACATTTCCGGCTAAAATTTCATCTCTGCCCTGGCCTAATGAAAGCACCTCATTATGGATGGTGGAACCATTAAAACCAATACTGTAAGAAAAATTCCTTCGCTGCTCCCTCCAGCGTAGTGTAATATCAAAACCGCGATTTAAAACTGAAGCGGCATTTACAATCGGTTCTGTAAATACACCAACACTTAACGGTATGGGTACACGCACAAGAATATCATCCGTCTGTCTCCGGTACCAGTCAACTTCAGTTGTCAGCTTATCATTAAATAGATTCAGTTCAATTCCTACATCATACTGTTCTGTTTCTTCCCATCGAAGTTCCGTATTAGCAAGTTCAGTTAATGTTCTTCCCGGATTGATATCTTCATTCTCACCAAACACAGCATTAATATTCCCGGCCACAGTTGGAAAAGCCGCACCCGTTGCAATCTTATCATTTCCAATCCGCCCCCAGCTTGCTCTTATT
>JBHJOO010000362.1:0-2858 GCA_050329675.1 Balneolaceae bacterium | reverse complement strand
AGAAACTCTGATTCGTTCGGGAGCTCTTGATGTTATTGTGGTTGATTCAGTGGCCGCACTTGTGCCGCGCGCTGAGCTGGAGGGTGAAATGGGAGATTCTCATATGGGGCTTCAGGCCCGCCTGATGTCTCAGGCTCTGCGAAAAATAACTGGAATTGTCAGTAAAACAAGAACAGCCTGCATTTTCATCAATCAGATTCGTGAAAAAATCGGAGTGATGTTTGGAAACCCCGAGACGACAACAGGCGGCCGTGCCCTGAAATTTTACAGTTCGGTACGGATTGATATCCGAAGAATCGGATCTATTAAAAAAGGTGATGAGGTTCTCGGAAACAGGACAAAGGTAAAAATTGTCAAAAACAAGGTAGCTCCGCCATTTAAAGTCGTGGAATTTAACATTCTGTATGGGAAAGGGATTTCCAAGATCTCCGAGATTCTTGATCTGGCCGTTGAATTCGATATCATAGAAAAGCGGGGCAGCTGGTACCGTTACGAAGGTGAACCAATCGGGCAAGGCACGGATGCCGCGATTCAGTTTCTTGAAGAAGATCCGGAATTGGCTAAAAAAATTGAATCTGTCGTTCGTGAAAAGCTGATGCCTGAAGAACTGCGGCACGAAGAAAATGCTGAAGACAAAGAGCCCGAACAAGCCGAAAAATAATCAGCGATATCATTTTTAAAGTTTAATAAATCCTTCTGGCTTTAATCTGATTTTGTAATTTGACTGTTAATAACAATAATCATAATACGATGCAGGAACCGGATCTTTCATTTCCGGTAACTGTATCAATGATTACTCCTCAAAAAAAGAATCCAAACCGGTTCTCTCTGTTCAGTGAAAATGGTTTTTTATGCGGGGTTTCATCAGATACCCTGCTGAAATTTCATATTCACAACGGCAGCGTTCTAACTAGGGATATCTTCAGGCGGATTGCCGCTGAAGAAGAACTGCAGAAGATAAAAGCCTATCTTCTCAATTTATTATCCCGGCGCAATCACTCTACCGGGGAACTGAAGCAGAAAGCCCTGGTAAAAGGATTGAATATGAATCTGACGGATCAGGTCATCGGTGAACTCTGCGAAAAGGGATATGCAGATGACCGACATTTCGCCGAAATTTTTGCACGGGAAAAGTTACGGCTTAATCAGTGGGGGCCGGTTAAAATAAAATCAGAATTGTTTAAAAAAAATGTAAAGTCCGTTTATATTGAGGATGCACTGAACACGTTGCTTGAAAGTTTGGATCAAAAGCAGATTTGTATAGATTTGATTTTAAAAAAAGAAAAATCGTTTATGAGGATAAAAGATACATTTAAAAGAAAACAGAAAATTATCAGCTATCTGAGACAAAAAGGCTTTACTTCAGAATCCATTCGTTCCGCAACCATAGACCTGAGCGATAAACTGGATGTTTAAAAATCTGACGATAGAAAAAATTTTAAAGCTTGCAGTCGTCATTACGGTTTTATGGCTGATTGCCGTTTTATTATACAATTATGCAAATCTGGTGGCCTATGCCATCATCGCCATGTTTTTCAGCTATGCACTTGATCCGATTGTAAACCGTATGCAGGCAAGCGGCATGAACAGAACCCTTGCAACTACGATCACGCTCTCAACCGTATTTCTGGTTGTTCTATGGATTTCAACATCGGTAATCCCGATTGTTGCCGGACAAATGGCTGTTCTTTTTCAGCAGCTGAATATCGACAATTTGAAGTTTATTGCTGAACAGATTGAAAACAAAATCACAACTGATTTTGAATTTGTTCCGCCCGGTTTTCTTATGGAAAATCTCTATACAACCATCGAAGAGTTTATGGATGTCAGGAATTTTACGAATATTCTTGGAGATGTTATCGGCCTTTTTACAAATATATTTTCCGCTTTTCTGGTAATTCCTTTTGCTACTTTTTTCTTTTTGAAAGATGGCAGCAAAATCCGGAGGCAATTGCTTACACTGGTTCCCAATAAATATTTTGAAACCACACTTAGCCTGATCGATAAAATTGAATCACGCCTTGGTTTTTACTTTCGAAGTGTCCTTGTTCAGTGCACACTTGTCGGAATATTTTCGTGGTTCGCTCTGATGATCGCAGGGCTGAATAATGCCGTTTCTGTTGGTATAGCGATTGGCATAGCCAACTCTATCCCTTACTTCGGGCCCATAATGGGTTACATACTGTCCATCGTAATAGCTATTATTGAAACCGGTGATTTTTCGCTTGTTCTGCCCTGTATATTGGCTGTACTATCTGCTCAAATTCTTGATAATGTGATTCTGCAACCCCTTATCTTTTCCAAATCTGCTGATATACATCCGGTAGCCATTCTTTTTATTATTTTGATCGGGGCTCAAACTGCAGGCCTGATTGGTATGCTTGTTGCAATACCAATAGCCACAATTATAAAAATCACAGTTAACCAGGTACGCTGGAGTATAAATAACTACCATGTTTTTGCCATTGCAAGTAATCAGACGTATCCCGAAGCAGAAAATTTAAATAAGGTCAGAGAAAAAAATACAGTGAGTTGAGATTTAAACAAGGATAAATGCTTCTCATTACCTGATATTTTAAAAATCATTTCTTTATCTTCTCATCTGTTTTATTGTAAATAATCAATCACCCTTTGAAAAATATCGTCGTATTTGCTTCAGGTTCCGGTACCAATTTTCAATCACTAATTGATGCAACAGTTTCGGGAAAAATTAAGGCCGGTATTTGTGGGTTAATTGCAGGTAAACCGGAAATTGAGGCAATTAATCGTGCAGAACGAGCCGGTATTCCGGTTCGTATTCTATCATCTAAGTCGCCTGGTTATCAAGACGAAATGTTGAATCAATTGGAAAAATGGGA
>JBHJOO010000518.1:0-5892 GCA_050329675.1 Balneolaceae bacterium | reverse complement strand
GAAATGCATTCTCCAGTCTTGCTAATTACCGCGAATTCATTATGGATGTAAATCGTATAAACACGGATGTTCAAATGCAAAACAGTCATTTTTTCGAAACGTATGTGCGATATCGTTTTGAAAATGCATTAACCGATTCCGCCGTTTCTATTCCTTATTATGATTTCCAGGCCATGGCGGCTGACGAAAAGTTTATCAACAAAATTTCCAAACAGTCAAGATCCTGGAATGTGATTTTGGAGATGTTCAAAGATTACAATCTCCAGGTAGTACAGATTAGGGACTCCCTTCAATCGGAACTCAAAAATTTCGCTCAACAAGATTTTCAATAAAATGCTATTTCTCCTCCGAAAGATCCGCAAAAAACTCATCGAACGGTATAATGTTCGAAAGCGCCTGCTCTATACCATTGGCTATATTTTTACGGATTGTAGTCATGATTGACTTTAAATCTTGCAACGTGTATTATGCATATATAAATATGCATTAATAAGTAATATATTATGAGAACCACCCTTGACATTCCTGAAAAACTGATCGAAGAAGCCATGAAGGTCACCGGCGCTACTACAAAAAGCCAATTGATCAAAGACGCTCTTCAAGCTGAAATTGACCGGGCCAAGCGAAAACGGTTGATTACAAAAAAAGGAACCGTGGATCTGGATATCGACCTTGATACCCTCAGAGATCGTGGCGAATGAGTGCGTACAACATCCTGATCGACAGCTCGGTTTGGATTGAATATTTTCGATCAGGCAAGCCCGACAAATTAGACCGGCTTATTGAGGAAGGCCTGGCCTGTACTAATGAGCTTATTTTGACGGAACTGGCACCCGCCTTATTGCTGAAAAAAGAAACCGAAATTCTTGAGGGTCTTAAAGCCATAGAACTAATTCCATTAAACACTGACTGGGAAATTATTCGGGATTACCAGCTGATCAATCTTAAAAATGGGATTAACAAAGTAGGCATACCTGATTTAATGATTCTGCAACAGGTAATTGAGCATAAGATGTCACTTTTCAGCTTTGACAAGCACTTTAAGCTGATGCAAAACCATCTCCATTTTGAATTAATTACTGAAAGATAATGCTAAAATTCTTCCGCACCATCCGCCAAAAACTGATCGAACAGGAAAATGTTCGAAAATACACGCTCTATGCCATTGGGGAAATCCTGCTGGTGGTGATTGGAAATAATTGTCCCGTTAGGGACTACCTATCGGTAGAAAAAAGCAGAAAAACCACCACCCTTTGTGCCGTTAGGTACAATATATAAAAGCACACGGAATCGTTTATGACAAGCCATATATTTTTAAACCAATTGATTGACAAATATCTGAAAATGCAATTCAACAATAGCCATATGGCGTACCAGCCGGCAGGCGGGCGTAGCCTACGGCACGCGGTTCATGGGGGCGTTTAATTTTCTACCCATATTCAGTCCCCCGAATGGGTCGGGATCTTCGACCTACGGGACAGACTGCATCCGCGAAATCCCTTAATCCGTGTAAATCCGTGATCCCATACTAAAATTCTTCCAACACATCCAAAATCATAACATATTCAAAATGCTTCTTTTTACTCTTCTGACGATGCTGATTGCATTACCGGTTTCAGCCCAAACCATCGTATTACAGGCTGACGGTTATATAGATGTCGCTACTGGTGAGCTCATCACCCCGGCCAACATTGTGGTGGAAAATGGAATCATTTCATCCATCAATCCTTCATCACTTCCTGATGATGCTGAGACCATTGATCTCTCAGGCACGTACCTGTTGCCCGGTTTTATGGATATGCACTCCCACCTGACGCTGGATTTTTTTACCGGCGATCACTGGACCACCGCCGCGGTGAGGGAAACCCCGGCCGACTGGGCGCTGTACGGCGCGCAGTTTGCACGTGATATGCTGATGGCCGGATTCACAACGATCCGTGAGGCCGGCGCGTGGCCGGGTTTCCCGGATGTAGCGGTGATGCGGGCAATTGAAAGAGGCGGGATCGCCGGGCCGCGCATCATTCCGGCAGGCCACCCTCTTTCGATCACGGGCGGGCACTGCGACGTCACCGGGTTTGCGCCGGGAATTATGGAACTCGGCCCGAAGCAGGGCATCGCAAACGGAAAGTATGAGATCCTTGAAGCGATTCGCTATCAGGCCAAGCACGGCGTCAAGGTTATTAAGGTGTGTGCCACGGCCGGCGTAATGTCGATGGGCGACAGCCCCGGTGCCCAGCAGTATTCCGACGAGGAACTGCACGTCATCGTAGAAGAAGCTACGCGGCACGGCCTGAAGGTGATGGCTCATGCTCACGGCAGTGAAGGTATCATGGCGGCTGTGAAAGCCGGCGTGGCCTCTATTGAGCATGGCTCGATGCTGACACCGGAAATTGTACGGGAAATGAAGACCCGAGGTACTTATTACGTACCGACAATTCACTTGAACGACATACCGCTTCCGCCGGAAACCCCGGAATGGGTAGTGAAGAAAAGTGATTATCTCGCACCATATGTAGAGCGCAGTTTTAAACTGGCACTCGAAAGCGGTATAAACATTGCGCTGGGGAGTGATGCCGGCGTTATGCCACACCGCGATGCCCGACTCGAATTTAATGCCATGGTCAGCCGGGGTATGAGTCCCCTGCACGCACTGCAAGCGGCCACCATTCATGCCGCCGAACTGATTGGTATGCAGTATGAACTTGGACAGATAAATGAAGGTATGCTGGCCGATATTGTGGCAGTCAGAGAAAACCCTCTGGAAACCATCAAAACCGTGGAAGAGGTTGTTTTTGTGATGAAAGAGGGTGTTGTATATAAACATGAAAGACTGGACTAAAACCTATGCTAGAATATTTCTGCCATTTACCATCGGGATCACGCCTGCAATACGTAGCCCTCCTGATCTACGAAGTTTTAACGCAGTGGATGGCGAAGTTTTGGATTTATCGAATAATTCTGCGTCCCGTCAGGGACGAAATATGGGTAGAAAAAACGAATCATCTCCTCTCCCACCGTGCCGTCAGGTACGGCATATTGAGGGAGATGACAAACAATCTGGGAACCATCAAAAATCACATTGCGTGCCCTGGTACGAAACATAAATGGAGATACAATGGCCAACACATACACACAGATTCATATCCATTCCATTTTTGCCGTTCAAAATCGGCAAAGCCTGATCCAACCATCATGGGAAATAGAATTGTACAAATACATTACAGGTATTGTGCAAAATAACGGGCACAAGCTATTACAAATAAACGGAATGCCTGATCATGTACATCTTCTAATTGGCATGAGACCTGTTCAATCTTTGTCTGAACTGATGCAACAGGTTAAACAGGATTCTTCAAAATGGATTAATGAAAAAAGATTAGCCGCCGGCCGGTTTTCATGGCAGGAAGGCTTCGGGGCTTTTTCGCATTCAAAGTCACAGGTTCAAACGGTAATTACATACATTCAGAATCAAAAGGAACATCACAAAAAGAAAAGCTTTCGGGAAGAATATCTTGAATTTTTAGAAAAATGGGAGGTGGAATATGATGAGCGATATATTTTCAAGTCCATCGAATAATCATATTGCGTACCTACGGCACGCCATATACGAGGCTGTGGCTTTTTTCTACCCATATATTGTCCCTACGGGACAATGTCAATCATTGAAATAGATGGGCTTTAATAAACCTACAACACAAAACCATGTATCTATGAAAAAGCCGACATTCACATTCTGAATCTTAATGAGCCTGTTCATTTATGAAAAAAACAAAAACCATTTTAATCGATTTTTTAGTGCTGATAGCTGCTATGGCCGGAGTCACCATCGTTAATATACTTGGCACAATGATTCTTGAGCACATTTTTGGGCCGGCAATGAACCCTGACGGAATTCCTCTGACGCAAGGCTCCACCATCGCCTTTCTGATTATGTTTTTCATAGCCGGAATGACGGCTGCTTGTATCGCAGCATATCTGGCCCGCTCCAACCCCTGGATTTTGGTAGGTATTCTATTGGTGATAGCACTTGTGGTAGATTTCATAGCCATCACTCAGGGGCCCCCGAGCGAACTGTTTTTGTGGGCTAAGATTGCAGCTATGGTATCCATTCCACCCCAAATATGGGTTGGTGCAAAGATCGGAATTAGGTTACGAGGGTCCGGTAAATAATTTCGCAATAAGCATGAGATTTATATTGTATAATAATAGGTATTTAACTAAATATTTTTTGGGGTTTTATGAAAGCACTTAAATACGTGCTCTTCGGATTGGGCGTGATTCTCTTACCCGGGTAGTAATTGAGGTGTATTGGATCGAGTAGAATAATGAAACCAAAATAATTCTTTAAAATCTGAATAAACCACACAATCATGAAAACATTCTTAAAAATTCTCGCCATCATAATCGGGGTTCTCATATTGGCCGGGGTTGGTGCCTACTTCGCCTGGTTCCATAATCCACATCAGCACACCCTTCAACTTGATCCCGCTGATGTTTATGCACCTGAAAAAGGCCTGGGCTACTTGATAACCCATGCAAATGTCGTTGATGTTGATATGGGCGTTGTTCATGAAAACCGGCACGTTCTTGTACGCGATGGTATTTTTGACTGGATATTTGAAGGCCCCGTTCCTGACAGTCTGATTGCTAACTATACGGTGATAGACGCAGAGAATCGCTATCTGATGCCCGGCATGCTCGATATGCATGCTCACCTCAACAGCGGAGGGTTGATACCTCCGGATGCATCCATCCGCCCGGTGGCTCTGGAGCAGTATGCAAGATATGGTGTCGCTTTGATCTTTACGCTGGGCGGACACGGGTTCAACCAGGATGTTACAGCGGAGCTGATCGCAATGCAGAAAAACAGGGAATTGGTAGGCCCAATAATTTTTGCAGCGGGCGATTTTCTTACTGCACCGGGAGGATATCCCATTTCTTTGTTTCCTATGATGTTAGGCATTTCTGTTGATGAAATTGACCTTGATGAGCTGGGAGTGGTAACTGTTACCGAAGAAACCGATCTGGATGAAGTCTTTTCCCGAAAAGTTGAGTTGGGCATGAAAGGAGTAAAAGTGATGGTTGAGTCCGGATTGGCCGGTGGTTCTGTAGAGCCGCGATTGTCAAATGAAATAGTGCAAAAAATAGCACAGAAAGCCTCCGAATATGAGCTTCACGTATTTGCTCATGTTTCAGTTCAGGAGGATTTTGAGGATGCTATCAATGCCGGGGTGGATGTGATTGTACACACGGTTGGAGATCAGGTTTTAACAAATGCAGATGCTTTGTTCGAAAAAATGCGAGCGGATTCCATTTACTACACCCCTACCCTTTCGATTGCATACATGTATCAATACACAGCGTCTGCTGAGATCCTGGATGATCCTTTTATGATGCAATATAGTTCTGAACGTACGAATCGAAGTTTAAAGAACTGGCCGATACGTCAAATGATGGTAGGCAGTGCCGGATTTGATACTGCCCAACTCAAGGAGAATATGCTGCAAAACTTTTCCCTTTTCTATGAGGCCGGCGTGCCCATCCTGATGGGATCGGATGCCGGAAATCCGTCGGTGATACCTGGCTACAGCGCCCACAAAGAGCTGGAATTCATGGCACAGGAAGGTATGACAAACGCCGATGTACTTCGGTCAGCGACAATTGCCCCTGCCCGTTTCTTAGGTCTGGAAGATACAATGGGCAGCATTGCTGAAGGAAAAGTTGCCAGCTTACTTATGCTCGATCGTAACCCGCTGGAGGATGTCCGGAATTCCCGAAGTATCCACCGGGTGATGCTTGAGGGGTATTGGATTGAATAATATAACCCCGGTGTTCCTGAGTTAAGCTGTTTTATACAGGGTAGTCAAAATAAGCCCGTCAAAATCGTTAAAC
>JBHJOO010000271.1:0-3415 GCA_050329675.1 Balneolaceae bacterium | reverse complement strand
AAATATAATTATAACAAATGCCATCCATCTCTTGTTCATAAATGATTCAAGCGATGACCTGTATTTTTCATTCAGCCATTTGAAAAAAGGTTCCGTTGAGTTATAGAATTTGCTTTTTTCGGCTCCCTTTTTAAGAATTTTCGTTGAGAGCATTGGCGTTAGTGTTAAAGCAACGAAAGAAGAGATTGCCACGGCGCCTGCAATCACAACGCCAAACTCTCTGAACAAACGCCCGGTAACACCTCCGAGAAAGAGGATTGGCATAAAGACCGATATCAGTGCGACTGAGGTGGCTACAACGGCAAAAAATATCTCTTTTGTACCAACTATTCCCGCTTCGATTACAGGCAGGCCTTTTTCCATCTTGGCGTAAATGTTTTCCAATACAACGATCGCATCATCAACAACAAGGCCAATGGCCAGGATAACAGCCAGCATTGTAAGTACATTAATAGAAAATCCCGCAACAAACATAATGAAAAAAGATCCGATTAATGCGATAGGAATGACAATGATTGGTATCAATGTGGTTCTGACATCTCTGAGGAACATGAATATAACAAGGATGACAAGAGCCAGGGCAACATAAATGGTTTGCTGAACTTCATTAATAGATTGTTGAACGTATCTGGAGGTGTCGAATCCAACAGCAATTTCAATATCTTCGGGAAGGTCTGTTTTTATTCTTTCAACGCGGTTGAAAAATTCCTCGGTTATTGCCAGTTGATTCGAACCCGGCTGAGGAATAACTACAACCCCTACCATAGGAACACCATCTCTTTTTAGAACTGTTCGCTCATTTTGTGCTCCAAGCTGCGCATAACCAATGTCGCGAAGCCTTACCACACTTCCTCCATCTTCCCTGATGATCATATTGTTGAACTCATCATCTGTAATCATCCGGCCCATTGTACGAACAGTCAACTCAGTTAAATTCCCCTCAATCCTGCCCGACGGCAATTCCACATTTTCACGGTTTAGTGCCTGTTGCACATCAAGTGGTGTTACCTGGTAGGCAGAAAGCTTAAGCGGGTCCATCCAGAGACGCATGGCATAGGTACGTGATCCCCAGATTCTTATTTCACTGACGCCGGGTATTGTCTGAAGCTGCTCTTTGAATATATTTTCGGCAACGGATGTCAGATCCAATAAATTTCTTCTGTCACTGTTTACATTCAAAAACACAATCGGTGAGGCGTCTGCATCTGCTTTGGTTACGACCGGGGGGTCGGCGTCTGCCGGTAAATTTCTCTGAGCACGGGCAGTACGGTCGCGAACGTCATTTGCAGCAGCTTCAAGATCAACATCGATATCAAACTCAACGGTTATCGTACTGCGCCCCTCCCTGCTTACAGATGACAAGACCCTGATACCGGCAACCCCATTGATAGACTCTTCAAGCGGTTCGGTTATCTGTGATTCAATAACATCGGCATTTGCGCCTGTATATTCTGTGGCAACCGTAATTATAGGCGGATCTACCGAAGGATATTCTCTGACTCCAAGATAATTTAATGATATGATACCAAACAAAACGATGACAATTGACATTACGGATGCCAATACGGGTCTGCGAATGCTAATTGAATATAAGCTCATATCGTTGATCCGTCTTCTATTTTTGTAAATTCAACCTGATCACCGGGCCGTACCTGAAGCAATCCTGTAGTCAAAACGGTATCTGCGGCATTTACACCTTCAAGAATCTGCACTTTATCACTGGTTCTGATACCGGTTCTGACCCTCTGTTCAATTACATTTCCATTTTTAAACATAAAGACTTTTTGTGCATTCAGTTCCGGAACTATAGCCATACTTGGTAGCATCACGGCATTTTCAATCGTTTCAAGAATTAATTCAATATTTGCAAATGCACCCGGGAATAAAAGCTGATCTTCGTTTTCACTTAAAGCCCTGATTCGTAATGTTCTGGTTTGAGAATCAATTCTCGGTTCAATAGCAAAAACATTACCTGTGAATGTAGAATCCACTCCCTGAACATTAAATTTGATTACATCACCAACTTGAACTCTCGAGATATACCGTTCAGGTATCGTAAAATCAATTTTTACCGGGTTGATATCCTGCAAAGTTGCTATTCTTGTCTGCGGACTGATGTAGCTCCCTTCACTAACAAATTTCAATCCTACAATTCCATCGAAAGGTGCTCTTATTTCTGTCTTTTCAATTTGAGCGTTAATCAGACGAAGTTCTGCCCTTAAAATATTTACTTCATTTAATGTGGCATCATAATCCTCCTGGCTGATACCCCCTCTTTCGAGCAGTCTTCGCTGCCTTTCTTCGCGCTGTTCGGCAAGAGTAAGGCGGAATTCGGCCCGCTGCAGTTCTGCCTGTAATTCACTGTCATTTATTTTTACAAGAAGGTCTCCTTTATTTACGGGCCTTCCTTCGGTAAAATAAATATGGGTGATAATTCCGGATTCCTCGGCACTCAACTCAACATCTTCATTGGCAAGAACCGAGCCGGTTGCAAATATTTTATCTTCAATTTCGCTGTATCCGGGTGTGACAGCCTCAACTTTTAATAACTGCCGGTTATTCTGCGGATTATTTGTCTCTGTGGTATTGCTGAATAGGTGCTGAATTTTCGGGTAAGCAAGTGCTCCTGTAATTATCAGAACTATTAAAATGATTGATATTTTTTTTACAAGCTTATTCATTATACATTATACATTTAGCTTCTTAACGCAGAAAGTAACTTTTTCATTCTTTTATCACTTAATTAAAGTTGTAAAAAAGAGTAATACATACTAAAAAAGGCGATGGTTTTCATCGCCTTTTATCAGATACAACTCAAACAAGTTTAAGAGAGCTGTGCCTCAAGATGCTTTTTAATATGGTTTTTTGGTACAGCACCGACAATTTGATCTGCAACTTTACCTTCTTTAAAAATGAGCAGAGAAGGAATGCTTCGGATACCGTATTTCACGGATACTTCCGGATTATTATCTACATTCACTTTGCCTACTTTCACTTTATCATTGTATTCAGAGGCAAGTTCTTCTACAATGGGACTAATCATCTTGCATGGCCCGCACCATTCTGCCCAAAAGTCAACAAGCACAGGTTTATCGGATTTTTCTACCTCACTGGCAAAATTACTGTCCGTAAATTCTAATATTTTACTCATAATGGTTTATTAATTTAATTAGCTTTCTTGAAAAGTATGAAAACATACTGACAATACACATCACAAATTTGTATCATCTTAATCGAGTGTACCTATTGTTGAGTAACTCAATTTTTGACCAATGCCACAGATTCTTCGCCGATAATTCCCCTGAGGCCTGAAAGCAGTTCGTTATTCGGTTCAACCACATATTTACGAACGTTCATGGTAAGCGTTTGATCCATTTGATTGCTCTTGATGTAAAATTTAACGGCAGTTTCTCCC
>JBHJOO010000170.1:0-2566 GCA_050329675.1 Balneolaceae bacterium | reverse complement strand
CCGGGAGTCGCGCAAAATTATCTTCATGAAATAACTTCTTCGTCTCGGCCAAAACAGCGGGCTCTTTCTCAAGGGGTTCGATCTCATTGCCGCGGGGTATTTCATCAAAATATTTGTGGACCCATTCCCTGGCCTGGCCGGAGTCAAAATTACCGGCTATGACCAGTGTAGCATTGTTCGGCACGTACCAGTTGCGGTAAAACTCTTTTACGTCATCGAGGGTGGCTGCCTGAAGATCATCCAGTGAACCGATTACCTGCCAGCTATAGGGATGGCCTTCCGGGTAAAGATTTTTGTCAATTACAAAATTGGCATGGCCATAGGGGGCATTATCCACACTTTGGCGTTTTTCATTTTTCACAACCTGTTTTTCTTTCTCAAGCACAGCTTCGGTAACTGTATTGATGAAAAATCCCATTTTATCGGCTTCAGCCCAGATCATTTTTTCCAGGGCATCATTCGGAACCGTCTGGAAATAATTGGTGCGGTCCCTGCTTGTAGAACCGTTCGCCCCCGATCCGCCAATCCGGCTGCTCATTTCATCAAGGCCGCCGGGCCCCAGGTTCTCCGACTCCAAAAACAGCAAATGTTCAAAAAGATGGGCAAATCCGGTTTTGCCTTCCTTTTCCCGTGCCGATCCTACATGAAAAGTAAGTGCTACTGCAACAACCGGATCCGAATAATCTTTGTGGAAGATCACGTCAAGGCCGTTATCAAGTGTAAATTTTTCATAATCAACAGAAAAGCTATCAACTTCGGATGAATCGCAGGAAATAGCTCCAAAAAGAGCAAGCAGTGAGAATAAGAAGATCAGATATATTCGTGAAGGCATATGGGTAGATTATGATTATGAATAATTTGTAAGCCAATATAAGCGTATTTTCAGAATACGGATATACCGGCCCCGGATTTTTTCCAGGCAGCTGGTATCAGGGGGCGTTTGCAACATCGCTATCAACCGGTGCCGTTTTTCGGATAGTACAGGATTCATAACACCGCGGCATTCACCCCATCTGCACCTCTCATGTCGAATACTGACTTCTGACTTCTTCACTCTTCTTTTTCACTTTTTACTCTTCTGTCTCTGATATTTCCCGCCATATTATCATTGACAAGACATTAGGCCGTTTTTTTATCAACTGTTTTTTCACTATGAAAATGATTGTCAATTTGTTACAATACAGGCTGTTTGTCTGATTGTTCTATACTTAAAACAACGGGAGACTGATTTTTAAATTTAAATGATACACTGACCATGCTGGATATTCAGAAAAAACTTTCCAATACATTTTACGCTCTGCTTGCGCTGCCTGCCACAGCCATGGGATTTGCACTTGCCGTTCAGATAGCGGCCCTGAGCTGGATCCTGAGAGAGGAGTTTGGCCTTGAAATATATGAAATCGGAATTGTCTGGGCTACAGGACCGGTTGCAGGTATTTTTGGCCAGGTTATTATCGGAGTTATCAGTGATAATGTGTGGGTGTGGAAAGGCCGGAGAAGGCCTTTTATTATTTTCGGGGGAACGCTTGCAGCCTTAATGTTACTGTGTCTTCCTAATATCGGAGTAATATCAGAAGGTGTGGGAATTGGCAATATCCTGATTGTTGCCATACTTGTTTCACTCACGCTGGATTTGTCTATTAATGTCAGTTTCAACCCGACTCGCTCAATCATTGCCGATGTTACCCCGGAGGGGCGCGAACGGACAAAAGGATATACATGGATGCAGACCGTATCCGGTTTTTTCGGTGTTCTGGCGTATGTTATTGGCGCCACTTTGGGAAATTATGTATTGCTTTACGGAAGCGCAGTACTGGTTCTGTTATTTTCTGTTATTCCGGCTTTACTGATTGAAGAGCCCCGTTACCTGACGAAGGAAGAGGAGAGTCCGATCGGCCGGCTTGACCCGCTGCTGGCATCCACCATATCCATACTCATTCCCGGGTCGGGCCACTTTTATGCAAAGAAGTACTTTAAAGCAGCCGCTCTGTTACTATTCAGTATCCTTGCCTATTCTGTAGCGGTTATGAGTCATGGCAACGCGTTATTTCTGATTATTCTTCTGTATATAATTGCCGGATCCATTCACATATACAGTATTATGGATGCATTCCGGGAAGTTGGCATAAAGAATCGTGAAAATCCGGAGCTCGCAAAAATTCTTGACAGCGACAAAACGGAGTGGGACCAGTTGTTCAAGCTTTACATTGCACATGGTTTTTCCTGGCTGGGCGTGCAATCCATGTTTGTCTACATCATCTTTTTTCTGGAAGACCAGCTGGTTCCGGCCGGATTTGAAAATACGGAAAGAATGATAGGTGTATCCTTTGCGGTGTTAAATACAGTTGGCTTTCTGTTGCCGGTACTGGTTTTTGAACCGCTTGCTGTAAAGCTGGGCAGAGTGAAAATTCACACGGTTGCAATTGGCACAATGGCGGTGGCCTACTTCGGAATGGGAACCCTGGTAACATCACCCATGGTGCTGTATGGTTTAATGGCACTTGCCGGAATCGGATGGGGTGCCATTGTAAGCCTGCCGTTTGCAATTATGTCGGAAAATGTGGAC
>JBHJOO010000172.1:0-2401 GCA_050329675.1 Balneolaceae bacterium | reverse complement strand
GATATTTTATTATTCCCCATTCATTTTACTATATATATGACCTATCTGTCCACAATGAATCTTTCTAAAAGCTATGGGCTCAAAATACTGTTTAAGGATCTGACATTCGGAATTTCTTCCGGTGATAAAACCGCTCTGATATCTCAAAACGGAGCCGGTAAATCCACTCTATTGAGTATTCTGGCCGGTAAAGAGACTCCGGATGAGGGTGAAGTTATGATCAGAAATGGAATCCGGATCAGTTACCTGGAGCAGGAACCACAACTGGATGAATCGATGACTATCAATGAATTTATTTCGCAGGGTAATTCAGGAATGGTTCAGATCGTACAGGCGTACGAAAAAGCTGCTCATGATCAGGCAGCAAACTTTAATCCGGAAACTCAAAAAGCATTTGAAATAGCATCGGCTGAAATGGAGGCCGTCGCAGCGTGGGACTATGAACAGCGGATGGAACAGATACTCGGAATGCTGAATATACATGAGCTGGATCAATCCATTGCCACACTTTCGGGTGGTGAGCGAAAACGGGTTGCGCTGGCGTTTGTTCTGCTTGATAATCCGGATCTCTTAATTCTGGATGAACCAACGAATCATCTTGATATTGAAATGATCGAATGGCTGGAAGCATTTCTGGTGAAATCAAACATCACTCTTTTAATGGTTACACACGACCGCTATTTTCTTGATCGTGTATGTAATCACATTCTGGAACTGGATGACGGAATCGTTTATCACCATAAAGGAAATTATTCCTGGTTTCTTCAAAAAAAAGCGGAACGTGAAGAGGTTCGTCAGACCGAAATAGCTAAAGCCGGACAGCTTATGAAAAAGGAACTGGAGTGGATGCGGCGTAGCCCTAAAGCGCGTACTACAAAATCCAAATCCCGGATTGATGCATTTTATGAAACGAAAAAAAAGGCTGAAGATACCAATCCTGGTCAGGAAATTCGTCTTGAAGCGAGCATGGCACGAATGGGAAAGAAGATTCTCGAAGTGAATATGGTATCAAAACGATATGGTGATATTGTGATTCTGAATAATTTCAATCATTCATTCAAAAGAGGAGAACGAATTGGCATTATCGGGGAAAACGGTACGGGAAAAAGCACATTTTTGAATGTAATTTCAGGTCAGGAACCGTTTGATTCAGGTAATATTTCAACCGGTGAAACAATTGTTTTCGGCCACTATCGTCAGCAGGGAATTGAGATCGATGAAAATATGCGTGTAATTGATGTACTAAAAGAAGTGGCAGAAGTGATTGAACTTGCGGATGGGAAACAGGTTTCAGCATCACAGTTCCTGGAACACTTCATGTTTACACCCGATATGCAATATACGGTTGCATCGAGGCTTAGCGGTGGTGAAAAAAGGCGGCTGGGCCTGATGATGACGCTCATCAAAAATCCGAACTTTCTGATTCTTGATGAACCGACCAATGATCTGGATCTGATTACACTTCAAAAACTGGAAGAGTTTCTTTTGAATTTCGGTGGCTGTCTAATCCTAGTTTCTCACGACCGCTTTTTTATGGAAAAACTGGTTGATTACTTTCTTGTTTTCGAAGGAAACGGTGTGATACACAATCATCATGGTACATATGCTGAATATCGGGAGAAAAAAGCTTTTGAAAATCAGGCCCGTAAACGGGAAATCAGAGAAAAGAGCAATTCAAAAGCTAAGATAAAATCCGGATCAAAAAAGAAACAGGAAGAGGGCAAAACAAAAAATAATGTCCGTTATAAAAATGAGTTACAAAAATTGGAAAATGAAATAACACAATTGGAAGATGAAAAAATTCGGATTGAAAAGGAGATGAACAGTGGTAATCTGGATTATAAAGAATTGGAAAAAAAATCTGCTGCATACAGTCAGATTGATGATCAAATCGAAAAGAAAACCATGCAATGGATTGAACTGAGTACCAGCTAATGAACTTCCCGGCAATGATTCGTCCCGACACGGGTCGGGATTGAGGCTCAGATCGCACCAGGGCTGTTGCACGCATAACTCAACTTCCGCAAAATCTTAAAAATCAACCTCAATTACCTTTAAACAACGCTCTGTAGTGCTACATCCATTATTTCTATAACTGGATAAGCTTCCTGTTCTGTCTTGCATTACCGCCCTTGCGGATTGTATTTTCGGTACCTATGGATGCTAAAAAGCAATTACACCAAAGGACTCAGAAAATGACAGTCCCGTTTCGGGACGCCATATCCGTAGCCCATGGTCACTGCGCAGCAGTGGCCATGGGTTACCAGCGAGCATGAAAAATGGGAGCGCCGTAGGTGCGGTATATCCGTATCCCTGCAAGACAATCAACCCATTTTAGCCTATGTTTTACCCTCGTGTGACAAAGCCACGGATGATGCCGCACCTACGGCGCTTCTTTTGA
>JBHJOO010000449.1:0-7000 GCA_050329675.1 Balneolaceae bacterium | reverse complement strand
TGAGATGGGATTTAGGGGTGTGTTCGTGTAGGGAAAAAGTATTGATGAAAGTCCAAAAACACCATTACTAACAAACTGTCACCGGTAGCGAACGATCCGCCCGCTGGCGGAGAGTGAGTAGAAGGACCGTGTCTGTCCCCTGACTTATCCCCCCGTTATGGCAGCTGCCCGTGTAACGCTTTCATCAAACGTCAATAATCGAAAATTTATCAGGACTGTCTTTCTTTTCATTCTTTTTCATAGAGCTCAAGGCCGGCCTGTTCATAGGTATCACCGGGAAGCCAGAACGGGGCTTTTTCACGATTTGCTATTTTTTGTACCGCAAGTACATAGGAACGGATATAGTTTGTAATGTAATTGTAATTCAGTGTATGCGGTTCATCTGTGACCTGATGATAGTACCGGTTTATTTCCTCGTCAAAAGCTGTTAGTCCGGTACTGTAAGTCGGCGCGGGAATCCCAAGCCTTGCAAAGTTTACGTTGTCAGACCGGTCAAACAGGTTTTGCTCAGGCACAGGATCGGCAATGGCTTCGAGGCCGAAAGCATCAGCTGCCGAGATTAATTCATCATCGGCTTCAGTCCGGCCAAGGCCGACAACCGTTACTTTGGTTGTGTCGTTGTACCCACCGCCGTCAATATTGAGGTTGAATACGATTTGTTCAGGAGCAACCATCGGGTTTTCGGCAAACCATCCGCTGCCAAGCAAGCCTTTTTCTTCTGCAGTCCATGCTGCGATCAAGAGTGACCTTTTTGGGGGGTACTCAGCGAAATATCGGGCAGCCTGCAAAATAGCAGACGTTCCAATGGCATTATCCCGGGCGCCGTTATAGATATAGTTCCCATCAGCCTGTCCCGGTACTACCCCCAAATGATCGTAGTGCGCTCCAAGAAGTATAAATTCCCTTTTTAAATCCGGATCGGTTCCTTCTATATAACCAATCACATTTCTGCTGGTGATTGCTTCAGGTTTCTTCCCGGTAATTGAAATACGTGCATTTGATCCGGCGAGTGCCTCAAATTTTTCAAATAAGGGATCCTGTGTTGCATTCATCCAGAAATGAGGAATAGTATTTGAATCACTGTCTGCTTCGCCAACATCGAGGCGGTCGCGCCCCAGGAAATTGCCAAGAATCTGCCAGGGAAACTGACGATGGGAATAGAGTTCAATCAGCGCTGCGGCCCCTTCATCCATAAGCCGGTTTATTTTTTGATTGGAGCTGAAAAAGAACTGCTGAGGTGAAGTCTGACCCGGGAAACCGGCTTTAACGATTACAATTTTCCCGCTTACATCATGCCGGTTAATCTCTTCAACCGTCCCGTGCTCCAGCACGATAACCGGTGCTTCGGTTTCACCCCGGCTGCTGTTAATAGCCAATAGATGGCGATTGAGAACATAAGCTGCATCCGCTATTTGAAATGATGCTTCATCAGGTGCATAAATTTGCCGGAAAGGTACTTCCTGGAAGTAACTGTTGTAACCGGGAACGTGTTTCACTCCATTCACCTGAAATAATGTGGAGATATAGCGGGAAGCTATTTTTAATTCCTGTGTTCCTGTGTCCCGTCCCCTGAACTCATCAGAAGCGAGAAAGTAAATATCCATCTCAACATGTGAACGTGTAATCGTTTCACTGATGGATTCGGTTTCGGCAGACTGGGCATATAGATGGGTGGTGAATAACAGTAAGAAAATAAGTATGGGATAAACTCTGACGGCCATATATTATTGATGCAATAAATTATTTGGTTTCTACTTTGAAATACCTGCTTAATATCGGTTTTAAAAGGATAATAAACACTACAATTGAAGAGATAATTATCAGACGCTGGTCTGCAAGCGGAATTCCCGTCAGAGATGTTAGTGCTTTTGATAAATTCGTCAAACCGATCAGTACAGTTGTGTAAACAACAATACCGGTGAAGATATTGTACAGTAAACCGTTCTGATATGAAGCAGGCAGCACGTTATCATTGTTCATTAAAAGAAAAAGAATGATTGCAATAACCGGTAGTATAATCCCATTCAGAGCCTGTGCAAGAATAATTACGGGGACAGGCTGCAAGCCAAGAATTCCAAAAAATAAACCAATCGCAAGAACGGCTATCCAGATACTCCTGAACCGGAATCCTGTTTCATCCCAGTCCTTCCTGTTTTCTTCATTTCTGAGAATTGATTTTGCAGTTACGGATGCTGCAAGGGCAGCCGTCAGAGTTGAGCTTAAGCCGGCACCCAGCAGTCCGGCAGCAAGCATCCAGCCGGCCCATCCGCCAAGTTGATCTGACAGTGCATCTGAAAGCCCATCAAATGTAAATGATCCGGAAACAGCCGTGCCGGTCAGCAAAACGGCAATAGAGATCAAGCCACCCAAACCGATGGCTATCATCAGGCTCAGGCGCATTTCAGAACTGGTTTGAGTGTGTTTTAAACCTGAACCGAGAAAAATGTTATAAGGCACCACTGTTGTTCCGATCAATCCCAAAACCAGAATTTCGGCACCTGCGGGTACGGCTGGAATAAAGGCTGAAGTCAGCAAGTCGGTTAAAGAATGCCTCATCAACAGAGCCGTTCCTGCAAAACAGAGGCCCATCAGGGCAACAACAGAACCCAATATTTTTGCTATCTGACTGATAGACCCAAACCACAAAATCAAAGCGGCAATCAAGCCGGTAAGCAGGGCAATCCAGTGAGCCGGAATTTCAGCAATAAGCTGTACACCGGCAACAGCGCCCATGATGTTACCGGTTTCAAAAGCAATACAGCCCGAGAGGATTGCAATCAGAGCCAGCCAGGTAACTCCTTTTCCCTGAATAGTGCCTGAGAACTCCTGTTTCATTGCCTGTCCAAGATTAAGCCCTGATACCGTTGTGAGCCGTGCAGAGGCTTCCTGAAGCACAAAGCAGGCCACTGTAGAAAAAATGAGGGCCCAGATTAGGTTATAGCCGAATCCGCTGCCGGCCGCTGCTGCTGTGGTAACCGTACCCGGGCCAATAAATGCAGCCGAGATAATAGACCAGAACAGGATGTTTTGAAGGCGTTGTTTCATATGATATAAATTTTATTTACATTCATTTTTAGATTCATCTAATAAATTTATTAGTTACTACATCTGCATATAACAGCCAATCGCTGTTTTCTAAATTTCAAAATCAATGTGGGGGGAAATATGAAGATTGAAGTTATTATTTTTTCACTATTTCTGTTATTCGTTTTTTCGACAGAGCTTATAGATGCCCAGGATGTCAGGATAAATGAGATAGGCACAACGGTTGAATTTGAGGGTGCGACAAAGTGGATTGAATTCCATAATTTTGGAAACTCAACGATCGATATGAATGAGTTGTTTGTTTGTATTGAACCTCTTTATACTCAGATTGGTTTTTTAAATGTTCTTGCCGGTAACCAGAACAGAACAATTCCGCCGGGTGGTTTTTTAGTTGTTCAATGGAACAGTCTTGGTGAAACTGAAGGAGAATTGGGATTATATAGAGCCGGAACAACTGACTTTGCCAATCCCGGTAATATTATCGACTACATGCAATATGGAAGAGATGGTACCGGGCGTGACGATGTTGCTGATAATGCAGGTATCTGGACAGAGGGTACGTTTGTAGAAACAGTTGAAATGTCTCAGACTTATTCCTTTTTTGAATTAAATGCCGATGATCCCGTCGATAACTGGAAGCCGGGAGAACCAACACCCGGCGCAGAAAATGAAGAGGCAATAATTACTTCTGTTGATGAAGATGGTACAATCGCCACAGGATTTGAGTTAATAGGTAATTTTCCAAATCCGTTTAACCCGGTAACAACAATTCAATTCAATTTACCGTCGGCAGCAATAGTACAAATTGATATTTATAACACCATCGGACAAAAATTAATGTCAATTGATGCGGGTTCCTTTTCAGCAGGTGAAAACAGGCAGTTTTCATTGGATGCAAGTGGTTTGTCTTCAGGTACTTATTTATACCGGATAACAGCGGATTCAAGAGGAGAAATCTTTACATCCAATGGTTCCTTCACATTGATTAAATGATTACAGCATTTTAACAGCTTTTTCAGGTGTTAAAAATTCAGGATTAGTGGTACTCAGAATCATAGTTATTATTTGATATCCAATTGCACTCTTTTTGAGTTGAATTAAGAAGATGTTTTAAGACTGAGGCATAGATGTGACGATTTATATCAGAATTATTCTACTTTCACTTCTTTGGATTTGCTTTAATAACAGGATCGTTACGGCTCAGGAATATATAACCAGAAATGGGACAGCTGTATTTACGTCTTCTGTACCGCTGCATGAATTTCAAGGTGTTTCAAATCATTTAACGGGACTTATAAATTTTGAAACGGGCCTTGTAGACTTTTTTCTGGATCTTGAAACTCTTGAGACGGGAAATAACAAAAGAGATAAGGATATGAGATTGACTCTTGATACAAAGAATTTCCCGTTTGCCGAGTTTACAGGAAATTTGAGAAGTACACCTGATTTAGAAGATTTAAACAACCGGGCTGTGACAGTTATGGGAACATTTACAATAAATGGAGTAACCAATCAAATGGAAATTACCGGAACACTGAATAGGAATAATGAAAAAGTATCAGTGCAAGCGTCATGGGAAATTAACCTGAAAGATTTTGATATAGATCCTCCGGGAATTCTGTTCTATCGTGTAGACGAAATTGTGAAAATTGAAATTGAAGCATTACTTAAACCAGAAAATTAATCCACTTTTTTATTAATCTGAACTTTTACGCACATGTATAATTTATTCAGAATTGTTTTGTTCTTGTTTTTTGTTTTGCCACTAACTCCAAAAGAGATTTTTGCTCAACTTGAGCGTGAACGGGTAGCAACAGACCGTTTGGTTAGTGAAACTTTCTGGACGCCATCACTGGCTGGTATGTCAACTGTGGAAACTATTGGCAAAAAACATCTGCATGTATCTATCATGCACGCTTTTGGTTTTATTGATGAAGGTATTGACAATTTTTTCGGACTTGATGCAACGGCAAATATACGTCTGTCAGTAGACTACGGTATTACGGAAAGATGGAGTGTTGGGATAGGGAGAACAAGATTTGAAAAAGTAGTGGATTTAAGAAACAAATATGCCATTCTAAAACAGACTGAATCTAATAAAATGCCACTTTCGGCAACCGCTCATTTTAATATTGGAGTTACTACCGAAGAGTTAGGTTTATCATTTGGTGATAAATTAAATTTTTTGGGATCAATGATGATAGCAAGAAAATTTAATGATGAATTCAGTTTGCAGATTGCGCCGATGTATGCGCGTTTTGAGTTTGTTTTTCCTAACCGGCCAAACGATTTTTGGGCATTGGGTTTGTCCGGAAGATATCAGCTGAACCGCAGATTTAGTGTTTCAGCAGAATATTTACCTGTTTTAAGTACCAAAAATCCATCTGCGAAAAACCACTTTGCCATGGCACTCAATATTGAAACGGGTGGGCATGTTTTTCAGCTTTTTTTTACAACTACACAATGGTTTAATGAACAATTTGTAATTGCAAGAAACAGAGACGATTTTTTTGCAGGTGATATCAGATTTGGATTTAATGTGAATCGTGTTTTTTCATTGGCAAGAAGAAAATCCTGACAATTTCTTTTATCAGATTCAGCGAAATTAAGGCTGTTTATTCCCAAACCCTCCGCCACCCGGGGTTTGAAGGATAAAACGGTCGCCGGGATTCAATTCTGCAGAATCCTGCCAGTCAAGTTTCATGATCTTGCCGTTTACCCTTTCAACCCACTGTTTGCCTGTTTTACCGGGTCGGCCGCCATTCAGCCCATAAGGCGGGTTATTTCTGTGCTGTGTTAAAACCGTAAGCTGAACAGGTTCAAGAAATGTAAACTTTTTGATAATGCCATCTCCTCCTTTCCATTTACCTGCTCCTCCCGAATTTTTACGTATCGCAAGTTTATCAAGCCGTACCGGATAGCGGTGTTCCAAAATTTCAGGATCAGTAGCACGGGTATTCGTCATATGATGGTGAACGGCATCCGTACCATGAAATCCCTCACCGGCTCCTGAACCTCCGCCAACGGTTTCATAGTAACCAAACTTTTTGTTTCCGAATAATACATTATTCATTGTCCCCTGGCTGCATGCGATTTTTTCAAATGCTTTCAGCAGGGTATCCGTAAGCCGCTGGCTGGTTTCAATATTGCCGCCGACTACGGCAGGACACTCTACAGGATCATCCGGAAACCGCGGGTTCAAAATCCCTTCAGGAATAATCAATTTTACGGGATCAAGCAGCCCGTCATTCAGCGGCAGGGGTTCATGAATCAAGAGCCGCAACACGTACATTACGACACTGTTGACGATAGATGGATTGGCATTGAGATTACCGGGATGAACCTCGGCCGAGCCTGTAAAATCGATCGTAACCTCATTATCTATGACATCACAACTCACTTTCAACAATGAGCCGTCATCCATTTTTTCAGAGGCCTGATACATGCCATCCGGTATATTTTGCAGTGTATTCTCAAGACGGCTTCCGGCGTATCTTCTCAGTTTTATCATATAGTCCTGAACAATCTCAGGGGAATGAACATCAGCCAGTTTTTGAAGCTCACTGGCTCCGAAATTATTGGCAGCTATTGCAGCTTCAATATCCGCCAGATTTTCATCAGGTGTTCTTGACGGATACGGTGCTTGTTCGAGTAGTTTGCGGAACTGTTCTAAAAGCGATCTGCCCTTTTTTACAATCAGCATGGGAGGAATGACCACACCCTCTTCTGCCAGGTTCCGGGCATCTGCCGGCATTGATCCCGGGCTCTTTCCGCCTATTTCTGCATGGTGCGCTCTGCTGGCTGTGAAGCCAATTCTTTTATTATCATAAAAAACAGGGGTAACAACTGTAATATCCGGCAGGTGTGAACCCCCGAATGCCGGATGATTTGTGATGATCACATCACCTGATTCAAGACCTCCAAGGTTACTGAAACCTTGGAGGTCTTGAATCAG
>JBHJOO010000330.1:0-3145 GCA_050329675.1 Balneolaceae bacterium | reverse complement strand
TAAAATTTGGCCGGTCGGCAGCCGTTGCCCTGTATGGCGTTCTGATGGATCAGATCCTTATCGTTATTTTGATACCGCTGCTTCTGTTTCTTGGTATATTTTTTGAAATAATTCCATCACAATATGGATTGGTGGGAGAAGCATCTATGATTCTGATTTATGTAATGCTTCTGGTTCATGCCGGAATTCTATGCTATGGAGTACTTGTAAACCCTGCTGCACTGAAAATCTTTTTAAAGAAGCTTTTTAAGTTCAGATTTCTTAAGCGTTTCAGAAATAAAGTTTATGAGGAAGCAGATTATCTGGAAGATTCATCACGCGAACTCAGAAAAAAACCGTTCTCTTTTCTGGTAAAAGCCTTTTTATATTCAATGCTTGCATGGATGCTGCGGGCATCCATCCCGACGATTGTTATTCTTAGCTTATTACCTGCAAATGAATTGCTCTCTTTTTTAAGAAGCGTAGCCATGCATCTCGCTTTTATGGTTGTACCTACACCGGGCGGAAGCGGAGGCATTGAAGGATTGTTTGCCATCTTCCAGGGGCCACTGATTGACCGTGAAGCCTTTATTGGCCTTGCTGTTTTCGCCTGGAGAATTATTGGTTATTATATAACTATAGCGATGGGAATGATGGCTGCTTCATGGTACGTCAACAAAAAAGTTGTGCAAGTAACAAACGGATAGACATCGCTGCTAATCAGGTAAGCAGTAAATAAGTATAGTGAGAATGATTATATAGAAATTACAATTATGGCAAAAAGTCCCCCTTTGAGAGGTTGTGAGGAAATACGTATTAAAAACTATCTGCGATATGTTTTTGCCACGAATACGCCGGCTGGCGGACACGAGGGTACACGAAGTATAACAAAATCTATATACCAGCCTTCGTGATTCTTCGCGTCCTCGTGACTTCTCCCGAAGGGATCCCTTTGGGAGTGGCCAAATAGAAGAAGTGTTTTAAATGGTTGTTTCTTTATTCTCCAACAGCCTCTTGAAGTGGGTTGGGGGATGACTTGCTGATAACACTGTTATAGGCATAAAATGAATTTAATTGTTACAACATAGTGTCGTGTCAACTTTAATAGTACGGTTCCGGGAAGAAATTCATTCCGAATGCATTTGGGATGATTCGTCCGGCATTTAATAGCTCACACAACAGCAGAAAAAAAAATAAATTGCCAGCTAAAATTAAGACAACATATGAATGTTCAAATTGCGGGTACACTTCACCTAAATGGCTGGGTATGTGTCCGGCATGCAGTGAATGGCACACGTTTGCTGAAATAACCCGTGACGATGAGGCAGGCCAGAAACATAAAATTGATATATCGGAACACAGGGGAGATGATAAAGTACTGAAATTGAATGATATCAGTTTTAAAAACCAGGACCGGACCCAATCCAAAATAGGTGAATTGGATCGTGTGCTTGGCGGCGGTTTTGTATCGGGCTCTCTTATTCTGCTTGGAGGTGATCCGGGAATTGGAAAAAGTACACTCACACTCCAGGTTGCAAAAAATAACCCGGCAATGAAAATATTATATGTGGCAGGGGAAGAATCCGGTTCACAAATTAAACAGCGTGCCGTACGCCTGAAAATTGACGGGGAAAATTTACTTATTTATCAAAACACGGAAATAGCTTCTGTTATTCGTAAAGCAAGGGAAATAAAACCGGATCTCCTGGTTATTGATTCAATTCAAACTGTTTTCAGTTCAGGTTTGTCAAGTTTACCCGGAAGTATTCAGCAGATTAAAGAGTGTTCGACAATGCTTCAGCAGATTGCCAAAAAAGAAAATATTACCACTCTACTGATCGGTCATGTAACAAAAGAAGGCGATATTGCGGGGCCACGAATATTGGAGCATATGGTTGATACGGTTCTTCATTTCGACGGGGATCAGTCTCAGCTGCACCGCCTGCTTCGAAGTGTTAAAAACCGTTTTGGGCCGGCCCGGGAAACAGGCGTTTTTGAAATGACAGAAAACGGATTAAAAGAAATTACAAATCCCTCTGATCTTTTTCTAAGTGAGATGGATACCAGTGTAAGCGGTAATGCTGTTACCTGTATCATGGAAGGTACAAGGCCAATTTTAGTAGAGGTGCAGGCACTGGTAACCCCCAGCAGTTATAGTGCTCCCCAGCGTACCTCAAGCGGATTCGATCAGCGCAGGTTATCGCTTTTGCTTGCTGTACTTGAAAAAAGAGCCGGGCTTCAGTTTGCCGGCCAGGATGTCTATTTGAACGTAGCCGGTGGGCTTCGTATAACCGATACCGGCGCTGATCTGGCGGTAGTTTGTTCTCTTGCATCCAGCCTGGAAGACGTGGCCATTTCACATAAATCGGTAATTATCGGTGAAGTGGGCCTTGGCGGCGAAATCCGGAGAGTTCCATTTTTAAATCAGCGAATTGGTGAAGCAGCCAGGATGGGATTTGAAAATGCAATTATGCCTGTTGTAAATCAGATCGAAAAAACCGGGATGAATCAATTTGGAACAGGTAAAATATCGGAAGCTGTTCGCCGTGCAGTTACAGCGGTAAAAAGGTATCAGTAATTATCTCTCTGGCGGCGGCGCTCATCGCGAACACTTTTTTTCATGGCCTCACGGCGTTCCTCAGATGGTTTGGTGTATTGCTGACGCTCTCTGTATTCATTCAGTACTCTTGAACGGGTGATTAGCTTTTTAAAACGGTTAATCGCGCGGTCAATACTTTCATTATCTTTTACATTTACTCCGATCATATATAATCTATAGTTTTTAATTTTTTGTACAGTAAGGAAAGATAAGCAAATTATATCTTAATTTGGAAATGTTCTTCTTGAAAAATTTCCTGGAGGCCAATGGAGCATATTCTTAGGGAGTACAAAGCTCAATGTCAGTTCGGATACCCGGGCACAGGCAACAATTCCAACATAATCTATGGCGATAAATCCCGGGAAGGATTCAACCGAATTTTACCCGGAAATGAAATTTCAGTTCTCCTATCAGGATGGCTGGCAGGATATCTTAAATTAAAAGACAATTAACTCACATTTACAAATTCATCTTAAAATGAAATGATAATTTTGTATTCTTGAGCAGGTAAAAAATACTCTGAATATTCATTTAATTTAATTCTCCGCTTGAACGATTCAACTGAAA
>JBHJOO010000262.1:0-10720 GCA_050329675.1 Balneolaceae bacterium | reverse complement strand
CGATATGTATCAGATCTCCGGGTTGTATGATATTATCAGGCAGCCGGTTTGAAAAATGTGTAAGAAAATCCCCTTCCTCTTCTTCCGCTCTTTGAATTGAAACCGATGGATGAAACCAGGCTGTCAGCTTCAGTTCCCGAATACGATCACGCCACCACCACTGTAAATCATCGGTTGTTGTAACTCCGGGTGTAATCACCTTATCCGAAAGGCCTTCCTCTATCAAAATATGTGCAATTCTGTTTATTTGTCTGTACACAACCATTTCATGCTCTGTTCTTGTTTCAAGCCATCCAATTGCAAGATTTTCGGCCGATACAATTCTTTGCTGAAATTCAGCAGAAAGGCTGTTTTTCAACTTCATGAAATTGGTGTGGCTGATTCCATCAGCAAGGGCAAAGTTTTCGGATGTATTTACACCAATTTTTTTTGGATTCAATTCGGTTATTATTTCTGACAGTCGTTTCCACTGATCCGGTTCTTCATCCGGAATCCATTTTGTTTCAAAAAACCCGATATTATACCGGGCTACTGCCATACGCTCAGCAGGTTGGTCTGATCCGGGATCGTAAAACATAAGAATAGTCGTTCGCCTTGATGATTGCCATGTTGCCGGCAGCATTGTTAACAAAACCGGATCTTCATTATACTCCTGTGCAATCAATAACCACATATCAATACCTTCCCGGCGCATCAGCTCAGGTACAACCGTTTCAAGCCTTTGTTCAAGCCATTGGTCGATAACCTCAGCCCGTTCCCGCATATCAAGTATAGCCGGGACTGAAGAATTTATCATTTGTGCTTGTACTGCAGGCCGGGCAAACAAAGAGAATCCTGCCAAAATCAAAATTGTAATTTTTTTCATCGCTTTTATATTTGATTTGTTTCTGAAATCAGATAAACATTTTATAGAAAACACGTTATCTTTACTGCCGTAATTTAAAGCAGAACAATTTTGTAATGAAAATAAAAACAACGACCACTGACAAAAGCAGAATATCGGAAATTAACTTTGATAATCTGGATTTCGGCCGTCAATTTTCAGATCATATGGTAGAAATGAATTGGGAAAATGGTTCCTGGTCACCTCCGGAAATAAAGCCTTACGGGCCGATCTCTTTTACACCAGCTCTGCACGTTCTGCATTACGGGCAAGCCGGCTTTGAAGGAATGAAAGCCTTTTATTATGATGAAAAAACCATTCACCTGTTTCGCCCGGAAGATCATCAGAAACGATTTGAAAATACATGCAAAAGGCTTTGTATTCCACCTGTTGAATCTGATCACTTTATACCGGCGCTTGAAGAACTGATCCGGGTGGATGCCAAATGGGTTCCGCGAAAAAAAGGCCGGGCACTCTATATCCGGCCTTTTGCTTTCTCGAGTGAAGAATATATAGCAGCCAGAACCTCTCAAAAATATAAATTTTACATTATTACAAGTCCTGTTGCCGCATATTATAAAGAGGGATTTAATCCGGTTAAATTAACAACCGATGATCTATTTGTTCGTGCCGTAAAAGGCGGAACGGGAGATATCAAAGCTGCCGGAAATTATGGATCAAGCTTTTTCCCGGCAAAAAAAGCACAACAGGATGGTTACACTCAGATATTGTGGCTCGACGCCATCGAACATAAATATGTTGAAGAAGTTGGAACCATGAATATCTTTTTCCTGATTGACGGAACTCTGATCACGCCTCCACTCAGCGGAACCATACTCCCTGGAATTACCCGCCGCTCAGTCATTGCTCTCGCCAAATCATGGAATGTTCCGCTGGAAGAAAGAAAAATTTCGATCGATGATGTGTTTGAAGCGCACGATAAGGGAATTCTTGAAGAGGTGTTTGGCGCAGGTACCGCTGCTGTAATCTCACCCGTCGGACTGATTAATCACAACGGGAATCAGATTCAGATTGCAGAAGATAAAATCGGCCCTTTTGCGAAAAAGTTGTTTGATGAAATTACCGGAATCCAATACGGAGAAAAAGAAGACCGTTTCGGGTGGATACATAAAGTTTCTGTTCAATAAGCAGCCTCATTATACAGAGGAAGCCATTCCCGAACTGAGTGACTGATCTTCGAGCAAAATTTTTGTTGCAATTTCATGGATAATGTAGAGCACGGCCGCTACAAGAAAATATAAAGCACAATGCAAAAATCCACTGATACTCATCAGAATATATTCAGGATCATTCATTGACGGAAGAATTTCGACCGTGGCACCGGAAAACAGGAGTGCTGTTAAAAAGGGAGATCCAAACATAAAGATAGTGAGAGTGAAGATGGTCCAGTATCCTATTTTTATCAATCCTAAAACTGCTTTAATAAATCTTTTATTCGAGTTATTCTGCATGATGTATTCACCTCTTTATATTCAATAAAACCTGTTTTTTGCAATTATTCAACTTTAATTACCGAAATTTGAGCAGGTGCACCGTAACGAACGGGTGCAAGCGTATATCCAAGCCCGCTGTTAATATTAAGCAGCAGCTGATTAAACCACTTTTTTCCTTTTACATACTTTGTTTCGAGGCGTGCCAGTGTAACCGGGTAAAAGAAAAATGGAATTCGGATTTGTCCGCCATGTGTGTGTCCGCCAAGTACAAGCTGGTATCCGTTCTTTTTAGCAAGTTCGATAATTCGTGCCGTTGCCTGGTGGCTGAATACAATGTTTAGATGACTGTTCTGACTGTTCTGACTGTTCTGACTGTTCTCCATTAAGTTTTCCAATTCATTTGGAATCAGTTTTTTACTGTATAGTTCAGTAACGCCGGTTACCTGTATTCTGTTATTACCGTTTTGAATTTCATGTGATTCATTCCCAAGAACTTTCACACCCCATTTTTCGAGAGCTTCTTTGATCAGGCTTTCCCCGGCCCAGTAATCGTGATCTCCCATTACAGCATACGTACCCAATCTCGCATCCAATCTGCCAAGGGCAGCTGCACCTTCTTCAATATAATGAACACCGGCAGTGATCAAATCACCTGTAAAAAAAATAATATCCGGTTTTTGATGATTCACCTTATCGATATATCCGTTTATTTTTGAGGGAGTGGTAAACCGGTCTGCATGGAGATCGGAAATATGCACAATTTTCAAAGGTTCAATTTCTTCTTGCGGGAGAGTATTTAATGGATAAGTAACCTGTTTTACCGCGATTTTGTTTGAGTGCCAGATCGTTTTTATTCCTGTATAAACCAGCATCAGCACCGTTATACCAATCATCATCCGGCTGAGTAATGCATCGAGTTCCGGGGCATTCACTTTTAAACCATATCTGAATCCAGCACTTGCCAGATCCAGAAACAGTGTCCAGCTTACCATCACTGCACTGAAGATAAATCCGTACCAGAACAGATATATCAATAATTTCGGATAATTATTCTGAGAAAAGGTACCTGAGATCAAATATTGAATAAACCCGGACAGGGGATAGATCAAAAACAGAAAACCGGTTGCTGCTGTAACTACCTGAAAAAATGTAATATTCTGAAAAAAAAGCACCTTGTATGACCAAAACAATCGCGAGCCTGTGTATAGCATACATATCACAGAGAGGCCGGCAAGAATCAGTATTATTCTAAGTGACCAGGGCATAAAAGAGGTTTGTTATGTTAATGATGTCCTGAATTTCACAAGAATAACCGTAAAAAATTGATTTTCAAAAAATGGGTCGTCGTATGACTGATATGTAAACGCAGTCCCAATCTGACAGTTATACCATTAATTTTCAAGATATTTTAAAACAAATTTTATATGTTTTCTATAGGTACTCCTTTTAGGGTATCGGCAGGTGGTGAGCCCGCATATTCTTCCACCGATGAAGACTGGGAGGCCTCCCTTTTTCTTTTTTTATAAGCTCTTCGGCTGATCGGTGCATCTTCTGTTGAATCTGCTTCCTGGCTCATATATCGTTGCCGGGTTGTTTTCTGAACAGTTTTTTTGCGAGCGATTTCCCACTGATACTGCTCTTGTTTTTCCTGTGATCGTTGCCGGTTGTCCCGGTCCACCTTCGGATCATAAGGTTTTTGGTTTTTAAGCACACCATATACAATGCGAAGCAACTTGTGCATCACCACGCCCATAGCCTGGTAGTGGTTCATTCCTTTTTTGCGAAACCGGTGGTAGAGTCTCTTTGAATCCGGGTTCCAGCGGATCGCCGACAGGCTGCACATATATAAAATGCCCCGCACTTGCGCCCGGCCTTGTTTGCTCATTCCCGTCTTCTGGTGCCCGTCGCCGCTTTCCTTCCAGGTTGGATGCACACCAAAGTAGGCGCACAGGGTCTTGCTGCTGTCAAATCGGGAAACATCCTCAATCTCGACCATCAACCGAACGGCACTGTCCAGGCCAATACTTTTGATCGACTCGAGTAGTCTCACATCCGGATGCTCGGCAAAGAGACCCGACAGGTAGGCTTGCTGGATGTTAATCTGATCTTGAAGGTGCAGGAGTTGCCGGGCGGTGGCTTTGATTGTGTGGCAGTCGAGGGTCGGCGTTGCTGGTTGGTCGCCGTCCATCCTGCCAAGAAGGCTATGGGCTTTACCGGAGGTAATGCCTTTGATGCCAGCCACCTTTTTGACACCGGCCCGGCGCAGGTGCTCCCGGCTTGGATACCGGCTGAGCAGGCGCAGCAACCAGGCGGGAATCCCGTTGCGGCAATTGATCATCATCTCTCCAAGCCTAAATGATCCGTGAAATAATACAGGCTTTTGTTATTGCGGGTTACGGTTACGTAAATGGTTTTGTAGCCGTACTTGCCGGCGGTGTTGCGCACGCGGAGCTGCACCTTAAACACCCGCTCGCTCTCCCCGCTTGCCAGATTAAAGGTATGCGACCAGGCCGAGCTCCACGAGACGGTTACATCGTCGATCTGCCAGCGGTATTGGTTTATTGAGCCGCAGTTGGCAGTGCTGGTGGTGCCGTCGAACACTACCGCATTGCCGTGGTAGAATACGGTTCCCTCCGGATCTATTACAATCTTCGCCGTGTGACTGAGGCTGAAGGCCTCGAATTTGCTTGGATCAATATCTTCCACCTTTTCTATTTCAATACTTTTAAAAATGAACAAAAAAACCATTTAGATTTTTATTTCGAAGTAAAGCATATACTTTATTTGAAAGTTCTATTACTTTTGAGTAATTGTTTCTTTTGTCGAATATAATTTTTACATATTTATTGGCTTTATCTCTAGTAATCTCGATAGGAAGGTTAAAACTTTTCTTTTCCAAACTTTGATTTTTAATTATCAATATTCCTTTTTTAGTTGGAAGTGGTATCTCTAACTTATCTTTTATCTTCCAGTATTTTTTAGGCACTAAAATATCCACATTTGATAAAATAAATTTCTTATCAAAATCAAATATTATTGTGCCGTCTATATCAATACCATATGGCCAGTTTTCTTCAATAGAATTGGTAAGCTCTAATATCTCTGCTTCTAAATCATAATATGGATATAATTGTCCTTTCATTGATGGATTACCAATATCTATTTTTATCTGATTTATATTTTGCATTATAAACCGGGTCTAAATCTTACAGGTATCCAATCTGGTGATGGCTTACCTTCGAACACGGTAATTATTTTCCCATTAGAAGGTTTGTCAACAACAACTGATATTCCAGTTTTGGAATCATGTCTTATAAAGTTTTTAGAATTAGGATTATAGAATATCCTTCCATTCTTATATGCTTCAAAAGATTTTTGAGGCGTAATTCCTCTTCCCGCCCTTTGTGAAATCCTTTTGATAAAATGAGTAGTTGTTCTAATCCCATTTTTACTAAAAATTTTAATACCTCGTCCAACACCCCCCGGCCCTATTGGCAGACCATCTCCCGGTATGCCAAAACTTACATTTAATTGATTCGCATTGACCCGAAAATGCCCATTTCGGGCATGTACGACAAAGTCACCAAACATATTTTCGGTTCTGCCTAAATTATCTAAACGAAACAAAATGCGTTCCATAGCAGAAATTCTGTGAATTGTTGCATTCCTATTCCCCTGCGCTGTTACTTCAATCTCTGGCAACTCTCCTCCATCAGCTGCACCACTGGGTAAAACACGAAGGGTATCATTACTCATTAAGCCAAATTCATCAATCCAGCGAATCGGATTGTTGCCGACATATACATAAGCAGAACCATACTCCTGCATCGGATCCGGACTGGTAAACCGCCCAATCACCGGATCGTACATTCTCGCTCCCGCATGATAAACCCCCAAATCCCCCTGCTGTTCCAGTTCGTAACCGGTGAACTTCTGGTCATCATTCGGGTTAGAAGCATTCTGCGTTCTTCCCGGCATCTGTAATCCAAACGGATAATAATCATCCCACCCCACCGGATCGCCTTGTTCGTTTACGGTTACTCTTACCGAGCCTAAATGGTCGGTTAAATAATACAGGCTCTTGTTGTTTCGGGTTACCGTAACGTAGATGGTTTTGTAGCCGTACTTGCCGGCGGTGTTGCGCACGCGAAGCTGCACCTTAAACACCCGCTCGCTCTCTCCACTTGCCAGATTAAAGGTATGCGACCAGGCGGAGCTCCACGAGACGGTTACATCGTCGATCTGCCAGCGGTATTGGTTTATTGAGCCGCAGTTTGCGGTGCTGGTCGTACCATCCAGCACCACCGGATCACTGTGGTAAAACACCGTCCCATCGGGGTCGGTTACGATTTTGGCCGTGGGGCTGAGGCTGCACGCCGTGGCTGCGGTATGGGCTAAAAACAGGAACATAACCGAAAGTAGGAAAAGAGCGGGAGTTTTCATATTCGTTTCCTCTGCAATGGTTTATCAAGTAAGAATTAAATTTGCATTTTATCAGGGATGATTTAGCATCCTTCAATTGGTTCCCTTCCAATCTTTCAGTTTAAAACCGCATTGTAAATAGGTACCGGTACTCATTTTTTGTCCAAAGTACCTGGGTACATGCGTTTATAAGGCACAGAGGCCGGTTTTCAGGAAAAAATCAGGAAATTAATGACTTGGTGATTTGAGGATTTAGTGATTTATGGGGCGTTTAAGGACTCTTGAACTCAAAAAGAGTGGTTTTTCGGGGTGTAGACAAAATTTAAGCTTCGGGGATTGGATTCGTAGTAGTGCGCTCTTTTCCCTGCGCTGACGCATTGGGCTATTGCTTGTCGTCCTTTCAAGACTTGTTTTTGAAATCACCTCTCTCGAATTAGATAAAATTAAAAAAACATAGTAAAATAGATTCATTTCTTGATGTAATGTTATTAATATATTTTTTTAATTCTTGTTCTGAAATAAAGCGTCAGGTATTACTACACCACCATGGTGCGATTTACTAATACGATCTCCCAGAACTTGAAAAATCTCATTTAAGTAAATTACTCTATTTTCATAGCTTACATTATTTTGGACAAACAATTCATTCGCTTTTAGAAATACATTATTATAATCGTAATCCATGATTAATATTATTTCATCATTAATTGCGAAAAAAATGCCCGGAAGTAAATGCATAGATGAAAACTTGTACTCATATACACCAAAAGTCAAAGGCACGCTACATTTATATTTTAATTCAATAAACTCCACATTTCTAACCTCACTTTTAGATACAATTTCTTTTGATAAAAGTTCAACGATTAATTTTTGATTTAAATCATCATCCGAAATTTCTTGTGCATAAAGAATTAGAGAAGTTTGTGATATCAACAATAGTGTTAAAATAGTTTTCAACATATATAATCACCTATTCATTATTTATTTAAGAATTGTTGAAGAAAAAGTTGCTGTAACGCATCTGGAAGTGATTCATCATCATATAAATGAAGCGGACTTGTAGCATGTACGCTTTCATGAACACCTACACTACCGATTCCGCCTATTAATCCAGCTTGCTGAATTAACCCCGCATTCCTAGGTAGTGGATTTTTCTGTGCAATAGCTAACCGTACAGTTCCTTCAAAAATAGTCACCAATCTTTCAGATTCACTGGGTCTGGATGTTAAGCCAAATCTAAATCTGGTTCTGCCTCCTTCCAATCTTTCAACTTTAGTCTCATCAGAAATTAAAATGGATATTAAATTTTCATGCGATAACATCTCTTCAATCTGATCAATTCCAATATCCGTTTGTGACATGGCATTGATAACTCTGCCTGCATTTCGATTAAAATCATCAATAACATCTTGAGATGTTCCCTCAGTAAAAGTAAAACTTGTTGTTGTATTTCCATCATCATCCGTATCAAATGAGACATTTACAACATTTCCATTATTATCAACGATTGAATCCCCATTCACATCTACAAACCCGACAGGATTCAGCGCCGCATACTGATACGGACTCATCGAGGGGTACTTCTCCTTAAACCGGTCCTGGCTGGTGAACCGCCCAATCACCGGGTCGTACATCCTCGCCCCGGCGTGGTAAATACCCAGGTCTCCTTGCTGCTCGAGTTCGTAGCCGGTGAATTTTACATTGTCATTCGGGTTGGAAGCATTCTGCGTCCGCCCAGGCATTTGGAGCCCAAAAGGATAATAGTCATCCCAGCCCACCGGATCACCTTGTTCGTTGACCGTTACGCGGACGGAGCCTAAATGATCGGTTAAATAATACAAGCTTTTGTTGTTTCGGGTTACGGTTACGTAAATGGTTTTGTAGCCGTATTTGCCGGCGGTGTTGCGCACGCGAAGCTGAAATTTAAAATAGTTAAACAACCTCACCTAAGCACCTTTTATCAAATTCTTTTTGATAAATCATAAATGCTTCAACTTTTCATTTGATACTATTTTTGCTTGTATGCATAATACAATTTTATTGCACTAATAGTTTATCTTTTGCTACTTCCAAAGCGTGAAAAAAATCGTTAAATGGTAAACTTAATATTTTCTCAGCTACATATATTTGAATTTCCAAATTTTCATCTTCCTGATTTATCTCAGCTACATGCATATCTTTATGCCAAATCTCTGCAACGAGTTTTTCTCTATCAGGTGGACTTGTAATTAAAATTTCAAAATTTTTCATCCTATTAAATTATTTAAGGTTAAAGAAAAAATAGAAACTTCTTCCCATCAGTACTAAATCTTGCACTGATGCCACCGGACGTTTGGATATACATTATTCGATCGAATATTTTGCAAAAAAACTTTTATGATGAGAATAATTTCCCAAAAACTAATTTTCGTATATAGTCTTAAAGTCTTCATGAGGTAAACGAATTCCCAAAATATCTTCATCCCATCTCAATTTGTAATATTCGTTTAAAGTTGAAATATCATCGTATTTGGCATCATTATCTAATATTAATTGTCTTGCTTTTTTAAACCATTTTACTTTTTCTTTCGAATAATGATGCTTAAAGCAATCTTCTGAGTAAGCAATCAATAACTTTGGAAAACATTTTATTTCAATAGCCTTTTTTAAATACTTACATGCCAGATCGCGTTGATTTTCTCTTAAATAATAGAGTCCTAATATATAGTTCGAAATTTCATTTTTTTCTTTATTTAATAATTCTTCAACAAAAAAAGAATCGTCTGGATGATAAAAATAATATATAAATCCTGCCCAAATTAAACTTTCAAAGTTATCTTTATTTGATTTAAATACCTTAACTGCCGTTTCAAAATCATATATACCAGTATGTATAAGTATCACACCAAAATAAAGTTTTTCCTCTTCGTCTAACTCTCCATTATTAAATTGAATTTCAAATTCATTTATTAATTTATCAAAATGATGTTTTCTGATTAATTCATCGTATTTGCTATAGTTAATCATATTATTTCACCGATTCATTAATTATATTACCTACTGTCCGCGAAGATTGCCCTGCAAAAATATTCCAGCTTTGTAGTTCATTACCTCTGAAATAGGCTCTGATTGTTACTGTTTTTCCATTAACATTCGTAATTATTGTATTTGCCCCATCTTTTAATTTATTAGTGTTAGCTAACCTGGTTAACGTATCATTAACAAATAATTTGGCTTTTTCAGAATTTAGCCCCACGCTTATCAAATTGTGAGAAGGTCGAACCGCATGATAAAGCTGATTTGCATTCATTACTTTTGAAGTACGCCATATAGTACCAATCTTTAATGGCCCACCCGGTCCTATAGGCAATCCGTCTCCGGGTATACCAAAACTTACATTCAATTGATTCGCATTGACCCGAAAATGGCCATTTCTGGCATGTACGACAAAGTCACCAAACATATTTTCGGTTCTGCCTAAATTATCTAAACGAAACAAAAAGCGTTCCAAAGCGGAAATTCTGTGAATTGTTGCATTCCGATTCCCCTGCGCTGTTACTTCAATCTCTGGCAACTCTCCTCCATCAGCTGCACCACTTGGTAAAACACGAAGGGTATCATTACTCATTAAGCCAAACTCATCAATCCAGCGAATCGGATTGTTGCCGACATATACATATGCAGAACCATACTCCTGCATCGGATCCGGACTCATAAATCGTCCAATTACCGGATCATAATTTCTGAATATCATATAATAAAAACCGAGATCACCATCCTGATTTAATAAATGCCCCGTAAACTTCACATCATCATTCGGATTCGATGCATTCTGCGTCCGTCCCGGCATTTGCAGTCCAAAGGGATAATAATCATCCCAGCCTACCGGATCGCCCTGTTCGTTTACGGTTACGCGCACGGAGCCTAAATGGTCGGTGAGGTAATACTGCCTTGTATAATGCCGCTTTACGGTTACGGTAAT
>JBHJOO010000345.1:0-3113 GCA_050329675.1 Balneolaceae bacterium | reverse complement strand
GTGAATATACATTTGAGATTCGTAATGAAATCATAGACTGGAGGCCTGTTTTGGAAAAAATCCTGGTGGATATCCAGAAAGGAAAAAGATCCGATTACATAGCAAGAGGCCTTTTTCTGGCATTGGGTAAGATAGTTTTTCAGGTGAGTAAACAGATGGGTGTTAAAGATTTGGCGTTTAGCGGAGGCGTTTTTCAGAATGTTGTTCTGATCAATACATTTATCAACTTGAAACCTGAAGATACCCGGTTGTGGTTCCATCAAAAGCTGAGTCCAAATGATGAAAATATCTCATTTGGTCAGATTGCATATTACGATATGATAAGCAGGGGTACACGCAGAATCGATCTGAAAAAAGAATTGTAATCCCCGTTCAGCGTGTGAATAAGGGTATAGTAAAAAATGAACCCGTTCAATTCGGCCACGACTATACGAACAGAATGAACAAAATCCCTGAACATATCAGCAGTGAACAACTGGTGGAGCAGTACCAAAACGGCAACAGGAATGCGTTGAAACTGTTGATAAAGAATTTTCACCCGAAAATGATCCGAACTATTCGATATTACACACATAGCAGTGAACCGGCGGATGATCTGGCACAAGAGTGCTGGTATCATATTATTCGTCAGCTCGGGCAGCTTGACCTGAAAATCAGTTTTGACGTCTGGGCGCTTACCATTGCAAAGCGAAAGGCGATCGACTGGATACGGGAACAACAACAGAACCGGAAAGTGGACCGGGAACTGATGAATCAATCCGTTGCTGTTGATAATAACAATATGGATGATCAGAACCTGGCAGATGAAGACCGGCAAACGAAACTGGCCGTGATTCAATCGGCCATTCAGCAGCTTCCGCATTAAGAGAAAATTGTACTGTCGATGTTTTACCTGGAGAATCTGAGTGTAAAGGAGATCGGCAGCGTGCTTGAACTATCGACCGGAACGGTGAAGTCCAGGTTGTTTCATGCACGCGAGAACCTGAAGAATATTATATCAACCTAAATGGAGAAATCTCATGAAAAAAGAAGAAATAGATCTATTGATTACCGAATCGCTGAGTAAAGACGAGGCGGAGTTTTACCGCAACCTGGATGAACACGGCCTTTTTCGAAGTCTGGGAGAAATATACACGGGCAAATTCGGCTGGATCGCAATTGCAATGTTGATAGTAAATTTCATTGTAGTACCAATTGCCATTTATTGCGGATATCAGGTCTTCACTCTGGAGGAATCTGTTGAAATAATCCAGTATGGCATGGCAATGTTTCTTGCGCTAATGTTTGCAGCCATGATCAAGCTGTGGCACTGGATGCAGATGGTCAAAAACTCCCTGCTTCGCGAAATGAAACGCCTTGAATTTCAGGTGGCTGTGCTGATGGAGAAGAAATCGAAGTAAGACAATTCTGAAGTTAAAACAGCTATAATGGGTTGGAAAATGCCTTTTCAAAGGTTTTAATTTTATTCACGCGAAATCACATTTGCGTGACGTGCTATCAATTTCCATTCACCCTCCCGGTACATCCAAATATTGGTATATCTTCTCTTGATTACCTGCCCGCTATCAACAGGCACAATTTCTTCGCTGCCCATGGAAATGGCAATATCTCCCTTCATCAGGATTTCCTCAATTTCCCTGGTAAAAGAAGAGTATTTGATGACACCCGCCTTCACCAGGTCAATGACTTCCTGGCTGCCAAGTGTAATACGGTTAGACGGGGCATTTACCATAAAATCTGGTGACCAAATTTTTGTGAGGGTTACCGTATCGCTGTTTAACACTGCCTGATGTTCAGCATACTCAATATTACGTATTTCAGTTTCTGTTTGGGTAATCAAATCAATAACCTGCTGTTCAAGATCTTCAAAATCGGGTTTGTTATGCTCTTCACGGGAGCCGGAAGTGCAAGATAGAAAGATCAGCAGGATGGTCATTAAACAGGAAAAACAGAGTGTTTTCATAAATTATTCCACAGGATTTTATTAAGGATTGTTTCCAGTTTATAACAAAAAGAGAAGTTCAGGTAAGGTTTACATCACCGGCAGAGTTGCAAAAGCCCTGTATTTGTATGTAATGCTTTGTGGCTTGATAATCAATAGATCCCGTGAATATTTTGGATCTAAGTATGCCGGGTAGGTGGAGGATAAAATTTCCGGAGTTCTGCAAAAAAAGAATAATAAAAGATTCCGCTTTGTAACAAAAAAGAAAAAGTATACGTATCCGAATATTATTACAAAAAGCTTATACCGCTTCAACGCTGAAAAAGTAGTAACTGTCAAAATTTCAAAAAACCAAATTAAGTCAAAATTCTTATGAAAACCGCTCAGAAAATTTGCTCACTGATTTTACTCTTTTTTACTGTCTCTTTAATCCTGAACTCGTGTAATAACAGTAATAACACCAATACAAACAATAAAGAAAGTTTAACGATCATCCCGGTAGAAGCCAGCCACGTGAATCGGGGTGATATTTCAGCTTTTTATAGCGCTACTGCTACTCTTGAAGCAGAAGAAGAGGCAACCATTGTATCAAAAGTAAGAGGAATTGTAGACGAAATTTATGTTGAAGAAGGGGATGAAGTAAAAGCCGGGGAGATTATTGCCCGAATTGAAATAGACCAATACCGTATCGAAGCTGAACGGGCAAGAGCAACTATGAACCGGCTCGAGAACGATTATAATCGCAACAAAAAGCTGTTTGAACGCAGCCTGATTTCTGAAGAAACCTATCAAAATGTACAATTCGAGTTAGAATCACAGAGAGCTGCTTACGAACTTGCGGAATTGAACCTGGCCAATACAGCTATAAAATCACCGATTTCAGGTGTCATATCTGAGCGTTTCGTGAAAAAAGGAAATATGATTGGCGCCGATCAGCAGATGTTCAGGGTAACTGATTTTAATGTGCTGCAGGCCATTTTGCATGTTCCTGAACATGAAATGGCAATCATCAGGAGAGGACAACCCGCAGAATTGCAAGTTGATGCATTGCCGGGAGAAATCTTTGAGGGCCGGGTTGAGCGTATAAGTCCGGTTGTTGATTTCCAAAGCGGAACTTTTAAAGTGACTGTACAAGTCAATCAATCCGGGCAAATTCTGCGTCCGGGTATGT
>JBHJOO010000167.1:0-2449 GCA_050329675.1 Balneolaceae bacterium | reverse complement strand
TGAGTCATCCCCGGCAAATGCCGCCACCAGATAACGGGTATTTACCGTACCGCCAAACCATTCAAATCCATCGTCAAAATTGTTGAATACTTCAACAAACTCGATCGTGGTTCCGCGGCCCACTCCGCCCATCGTCAAACCGTTGATTTCATTGCCGGCACCAATCTCCGAGCCGCCATAGCGTATCGATACATAACGGAATACGCCCGAATTATCATCATCATCACACACAGGAAACAGAGCGTCACCGCAGCCATAAAGCCCGCGAGTTTCCGTGGTGGGAATCCCTTCAATAATCGTTGTTCCCGGCTCTGAATTCAATGTCGCACTTCCAAGAATAATCACTCCGCCCCAAAGTCCATTTACATCCAGTGGAAGGTTCCCGTCAAGATTGTCCGATTCTGCTGTAAAAATGATCGGCTGCGTAGGGGATCCCTCCGCAAAAATCTTGCCTCCACGCGCTATGATCAATGCACTTGCCTCGGCTCCCGTACCCGGTTTTCCCTTTATCACCGTCCCCGGTTCAATGAACAGTACTGCACCGTCTTCCACAAATACAAACCCATCCAGTAGCCAGATGGTATCACTCGTCAGCGTCTTCGTTTCTCCAGGATTGATAAAACTGTCGTTTAATAACGCATCATTTTGTGCCCACACTGAAAAAGGCAAAAATAAAAGCAAGGTTAGAATACATGGTTTAATATATCTTTTTTTCATGTTTTTATGTCATCATTTAGGTTGTTATTATATTGCAGGTTTTAACAGGCTGTGGCTGTTTTCATCAGGATATGCATTCAAAAAGAGTAACTGACTCCAAGAGAAATTGATCTCCCAAGTTCGAATCTCTCTACCAAAAAGTCATTCCCCTTAAATGTGTGTCCCTTCTGAAATTCTTCATTGAGCAGATTTTTAACTGAAAACTTTGCTTTTAACTCTGAAATCAGGCGTTGTTCATATATCAGGTCGACCTGGTTTCTTGAAAACTCAAATACGTTGGGTGTTCCGCCGACACTCACTGCTGTCATTCTTTTACCAAAAATATTATAGAACACGCTTAAATTGGTTCCCATATCAGGATTGCTGTAAGAGAGGTCAGCATTAATCACAAAAGGTGCCTGGCCCTGCAGTTCACGGGTGCTGCCTGCATTTGGATTCAGTGCCCGGATTAAGGCAAGTTCGCCTTCAGCAATATCCACACTTGACTGTACAAGAGTCAGGTTAAAGCCAAGGTCAAAGTGCCTCAGAGGCTGAGCAATCTGATCGAGCCGTTTTCTAACTTCAAATTCAGCTCCAAAAACAGTTGCATTTTCCACATTTTGAAATTGTATCTCCGGATTGGATGCTGCGGCAAGAGGGTTAAACACCTGTTCTATGGGATTGCTGAAATCTTTGTAAAAGAAACTGACTGCAAGAATTTCTCCGGGCCGTACAAACCATTCCCATCTCACATCAAAATTATTAACAGTCGTTCTTTTAAGCTCAGGATTACCAACCACTATGTTCGAGTTAACAAAATTAAATGCTGCGAATGGAGACATTTCCCTGAATGTAGGCCTTGCAAGCGTTTTCCCGTATGCAAATCTCAGGTTCATGTTATCTCTCAGTTCATAAACCACATTCACCGATGGCAGCACGTCCGTTTCGTCAATCACTCCCTTCTGAATCGTTGTATCTGCACTTTGAACATTGATATCTGTTGCTTCAACCCTTATACCCCCACTTATGCGTATTCTGTCAAGCAGATTTAACTCCAGCATTCCAAAACCGGCGGTAATTGACTGGCTGCCGGTGTAGCTGCTTCTGCGCTGAGTGTTGTCAATTAGAAAGTTTCTGAACCTGAAAAAAGTATCCGTACTTCTTACGGGATCTATACCCAAATTTTCATCCTGGAAAAAACCGGCTGCGTCGCCGTTAAATCGAAATGCATCCTGCCGGAACTGAAATTCACGCTCGGAAAATTTTCTGTCTTTTTCACTATAACTGGCCCCGATTTTCAGCCTTGCCCTGGTTCCAACCAACTGATCAAAGGGAATGACAAAGGAACCATTTACTTGATAGCTATCATCCTGAAGGTTTCTGAAAAATCTCGTTGGAACCGGATAAATTGAGGGGCTGATCGCAAATACCGAATCGATTACTCCTTCCCGCTCTCTTAATAAAACATCATTCGAAAAAAATCGAAGATCCGGTTCGTCCTGCTCGGTGTTGGCAATGCTTGCATTCCATTCAAATCGCACTCCGTTTCTGTTTCCGCCAAACAAGTGATCGCCGCCTAACTGATAGGATTGAAGCGTTCTTTCCTGAAAGCTTAACACCCTGGTTTGGAATATGGCATCATCGGGCAAATCTCGCGGAAATGAACCGGATAAGAACCTTCCGGATGACTCAACATTTTTGTTGTACATGAAATTAAAACGAATTTCATTTTTAGGAGTAAATTTATATGAAA
>JBHJOO010000432.1:0-2186 GCA_050329675.1 Balneolaceae bacterium | reverse complement strand
TAATATCGGCTGTATTTTTCCGGATTTGTTATTATGGAGATATTTGTATCAAATTGATTTTTTTCGGGATTAAGCCGGCTTCTCATCCTGAGATCACCAATAGTTCTGTTATCGATCATTATTTGATTAATGTCGAAATTACCCTGTATTGCCGGTGTAGTTCTTAAGGAACGTGTTTCTATTTCGCCATTTGCATTACCCGAAAATGAGATCCTGCCGCCTATCAGTTCCGAAATTCTGCCAAGATTCAGATTTTGAACCTTATATGTAAGTGAATCCTGCAGGTCTTCACTATAAATACCGTTCACCTCAAAAGTTTCTGTACCACTTCTGAATTTCAGATTTTCAAGTTCAATGGCACCTTTTTCCAAAAATCGAATTTTTGGTTTAACATCTGTAATCCACTTATAGGTTTCACTACCCATTGAGAAATTTTCCAGAGTAATTTCCACAAGATCGGGTAAAAGTGATATTAAATAAGTTGTATCAAGATCTAATTGTCCCGCAATATTCTTAACTGACTGACGCACCATCAGGCTGTCGTCTCTCATTGAAATATTAAAGAATGAGTTTTCGGCTTCATAACCATCAATATTTAAACCGGAGGCATTGATCTGAAGGTCGATCGTACTGTATTCTTTTAATATTTCTGAATATCGAAGGCTGGATGTAAAATTAACATTCAGCGAATCGGCTCTCATGTTATTCAACTGAAATGATTTATCAGAAATATTTGCTGTAATAAGTATTCTTTCATTGGTGGAATTAATATTTGTTGTAAAATGTGCAAGGCTTCTAATTTCAGGTAATTTTGGGAAATACTTCCGAAGCAGCTCCAAATTTTTTATTTCACCATTTATGGTAAGGTCAAGTTGTGAAATATCATCACTTAAGAATTGTACATCAACATGGCTTGTGTTGGCATCTTCGCTAAACAGAATTTCTTCATGTATTCTTTTATCAATATAACCACGCCAATGACGGGCCATTTTATCTATTAAGTATGGCTTGATATTACCGTCAATTCTGCCATCAAAAAAGCTGCTTGTCAGGCGAAGTGTTCGTGTTGAACTATTTGGAGGGCTGATATCTGCAAAAAATTGATGGGGTTTTAGCGTGTCTTCATCTATTATAGCCTGGCTTACATCAAAACTGACCCGGCCATAAAGATCGTCAAGATTTGACGCCCGGAAATTGGTGGAAAATTCCATTGATAAACTCGAAAGAGGAATCCGTGTATTGATAACCAAATCCTGTACATTCAGGTTTCTTACATCTGAATCCAATACCACATGATGAATCCCATCCTGTTGTGAATAACTCCCGCTCAAATTTAATTCTGCGTCTCCATCTTTTAAAAATATATTGTGAGTCAGTTCACCGTTTCTGTAAGAAAATCGCATATCCCCATTCATGATGGATATATGATCAACAATGCTGTTGTCAATGTGCAGATCAGCTGTAAACTCCGAGTTGGGCAAATCATAACCTGTGCCTTCTGTTTTTAAATTTATATTAAGGTTGGTTTCAGAAAACAGGCCGGAAAAGACCGGGGCAAGATTCAGGGAATCAGATTTCAATTCAAACTTATATTTCTTCGATTCGCCGAAGTCGAATGAGGATACGATATCTAATGATCCATAATTGGTAATAAGCTTTAAATCGGGCCTGAGAGTGGTCTGCGTCCCGACAAGTGAACCCCGTATGATAGATTTATCTAATAGCTCGGATTCAATTTCATGATTCACTGCTTTACCAATAAGATCAAGTTCATCCTTAGAAAGTACAACATTCTCAAACTGAGCAAAATACCTGAATTCATCTGATACTAAATGCTGAAGAATTCCTGACATTTGAACGGAACTCTCTCCGGTGACTATCAGTAATTTGTCAACAAATAAGGTATCAAGAGTACCGACTACCTCTGTCTCTAAAAAAATATTGTCACTTAAATCAGGGAACTGAGGTATAAGATTACGAACAGCTTCTGAGTTGGCAAAAAATTCCTGAATATCAAATTTATAGTTGGCATCGCGAAGATTATCCTTTAAATCTGCAGAAAAAATATCGACCGGAAAGGCCTCGAAATTAAATGAACTTGTAAATTGAGCCGTTGAAATTCTGAATCGGTTCAGTTCAAAGAACTGGTCATCGCTGAATATCTGGCCATTTAATGAAAAATCCTG
>JBHJOO010000485.1:0-2847 GCA_050329675.1 Balneolaceae bacterium | reverse complement strand
CTCATAACTCTTCAAAATCAACGGCTCCGCTTTTACCAAATCTTCCTGATTATGAATCGTAATTTCCAGGTCACCGGTTCCATAATGGCCAACATTTCGGACATCTCTTGTGAAGTCCTCTTCTGAATTCAATTCATCCGGATTTTTCTCGATCTGCTCCTGGAGTGATTTTTCAATTTTGGCGGCTGAGCCGGTTAATTCGGTTACGTTATTGCCTTGGAGATGGAAGAGTTTGATGTCAGACATAATATTCAATCAAGATTTTATATTCTCAACAGCAATAATAATTTCGCTTTTCGTATCTCCTATTCTGCTTTCAAGCCTCTCAAGGTAATCTTCCCCAAACCGTGTTTTTATATCTTCAATGGCTTTCTTCATTTCTTTTCTGGCTTTGGCACCATCTTTATCCAGGTCAATATTGGCAAGGCGTCTCATAGTAAATTTTGGCAATGAACGGTAATGAGTTAGATCTTTCACAAGAGTCCTGATAAAAGGCACTTCGGACTCAAATTCATTTTTGTATCTGTGAAGTGCATTCTTCAAAACATTTTGTGCCTTAACTTCAAATGATTGCTCAGAATGTGTAACTGCATAGTCTGTTTTATGGCGCTTTACTTCTTCATAGCTCTTCCAAAAGTGCTTACTTAATGGCAATTTGGGTTCATCTGCATTGCATTCAATATGAGGCAAGGCATCAATCACAGAGTAAATGGTTTCGGATTTCGGCTTTTCTTCAGTCGTATCAGCAATTTTACTGATAAACAGACTCAATCCTTTTTTCCTGAACACGAAGAGTTCATTTTCTGAATACGATTTTGCCGTTTTGATTCTATAGGGAAACTGTGAAACGCGCTCAAGTACTTCAGGATGATTTTCTTTGATTTTGTCAAACCTCGCCCTGATTTGGGTAATGGGCGACATTTCTTCTGCGTCTTCCGGATTCCGGTTTACCCGGCTGAATAATTCGGAGGGTGACGGTTCTTCATCTTCATGAAATATTTTCACATCTTCTCCCAGCGTGTTATGGATCAGGAACATCTTGTTGGCTGCTATCTCACGGCTTTTTACAATATCAGCGCCTTGTTCAGTTGGGAAAAAATTATAAATCCTGAGATTTTCAAACACTTTTTGGCCAATACGGTTAATCCGGCCAACTCTCTGGATCACTCTGGTAGGATTCCAGGGAATATCATAGTTGATAATCGCACCTGCACGGTTCAGGTTTTGACCTTCAGACAAAATATCACTGGTAAGCAGTACACTGTAATCATTTTTTTGTTTACTCTTCTTTCGGCTGGCATCAAAATTATTCAGAAGCTCTTCAGCCTGACGTTTACCCAGGGCACCGTCAACAACAAACAATTCATCTTCAAATTCCTGCTCAAAAAATTGTTTCAGATGCTTAACTGTATCAACATATTCAGAAAAAAGGATTACTTTCCTTTTTGGTTCTCCCGGAGCCGGTTTTTCAGAGATAATTTTCCGGATCTCATTAATTACCTGTTTTGCCTTCGGATCCGATTCAGCAAGATTTAAATCATCCACTTTCCGTTTTACTACTTCAAGCAATTGCAAATCCGAACGGATGTCATCTAAAAACTCTTCTTTAAATTCAAATTCATCGATTTTATAAATTTTGTCGTGCCTTGGACGCCTGTTTTCTTCCAGGTTGTTTGAAAATTCTTCAAGAGCTTCTTCTATTTCTTCAACAGACCCGGTATAAACCTTTTCAATAATTTTACGGTCTAAAATATATCGTTGTGATTTTTGTATAAACGTAAGAACCGCTTTGTGGACTCTTATAAAGTTATTGATACTCTGCCTGAATGCTCCAAATGAACTTTCAAACCGTTTGACAAGCAACCGACTCATAAATTCATATAAGTTCCGTTGCTGCTGGAACGACCGGTTGCCTTCCTCATCAAGCTCTTCTTCATCAAATTTACTTTCGTACATGAAAGGCTGATAAATAGCACCTTTAAATTCTGCCCCGTCTCCAAAATATTCAGTCTGAATTTGATCGTAAAACTCCGACTGTTCTTTGGTTAATTCAAAAAATAGCTCCGTAGGATTTTCGGTATTTGATAAATGTTGCACCTCCTTTTGATAAACTGGATCATTTCTCAAATCCAGCCGGTTTCTTCGGATGAGCACCGGTTCCAGCACATTTCGTATTTCACGGGCAAGTTCTTTTGAACTCTGCCGTACGCGGTTCATGTCTATTGGAAGGATGTCAAAAAGGCTCACATAATATTTTTCTGCCTTTTCGCGTTTTTCCGGATCAACAGACTGATGGTTTTTGGTGATATAAGAGAGTTTTTTAAAAATTGATTCGTAGTGAGAAAAACGTCCCTCCAGGTTGTCCTCGAGTGTGATGCCCGATTTCCCCGGGACAATAAACAATTTTAGCAGTGAAAAAATATCAGCCGGACTATTATTAAACGGAGTGGCGGTTAACAGAAGAACAATCCGGTTTTTACAGATGGTACTCAGATATTCATAATCCTGGGTGTCCTGATTTCGAAAGCGATGGGCTTCATCAATAATAACTACATCGATGTCTTCTCCCCAATCACTAACATAATCGGCTGCCGCCTCAAGATTTCCTGCAGAACGCACTTCCCAGTCGTACAATTTAAAATCCTGTGTATATTTATGCCATCCGGAAGATTTTGAATTGGGATCCCCCATCAAACCGGGAGGACAGATAATCATACCCCGCTTACCGATGCTTTTGGCTACCAGTGAGGCGATCACTGATTTACCAAGTCCGACTACATCTGCAATAATTGCACCCTGGTATTGGTCAATAATGGTTAACGCCTGCTTCACGGCATCTGTTTGATA
>JBHJOO010000211.1:0-5194 GCA_050329675.1 Balneolaceae bacterium | reverse complement strand
TTTTATTACCAGATCGCAACGGATACATGGAAACATATCTGGGTCACACAAAATGCCACGGACCCTGGCGGTGTAAAGGAAAAAAAACTGATTCGTGAAGCGGACAACGGTTCAGTAATCTTCCGGGGAGAAATTCCTGTGACAGGGGGAGGTACCTATCTCGACCAAACCACACTGATACCACTTCTGGATGGCTCGGTCCGGCAGCGAATCGAAATATCAACCAACAGTGGAAAAAACTGGCGCAAAGTATTTGATGGTATCTACATCAGGAAAAACGGCAGGCATTGATCGGCAAGACATCATATTAAAACAAAATATACAATGAATGTAATGCTGGAAGGGTTGGTTGTTGAAATGCAAAACTGGAGAATTGGAGAATTGGAGAACTGTTATTAAAATTATCATTAAACATACCAATAAATTTGCTTTATAACTTCAAAACCGAAAATATACGATTCTACGATTCTACTGCCAAATTCAGACACCTGAGAAAACAGGCTGAAGGCCTGGCGCAACCCAGCCTCAGGCAGCGCCTGGGGAAAAAAGCAACGGATATAATCCAATCAGGCTGTAAGCCTGAGGCAGGGAGAACCCTGCCCGGGCAACACAAGAAGAATTGCACACTGATTCAATCATGCAAAGAGTCCTCTCTGCTGCAGGCCTTCAGCCTGCCGGGTTGCCGGCTGTCCTGCAACCCCGACACAGAGCCGAAGCTGTGTTGCGTCAGGCTTACAGCCTGTGAAATCAAAGTGAAAATCCGCGCCCTGCCCGTGGCGCGGAAACAGGAGAATGGGAGATGGTATGACTGAGTGACGAAGAGACGGGGATCTGTTGAAATGTAGCAACTCCAGGAGCACCAAAATTTGGATTGTAGTTAGATTTGGAAAAATTACAATTCTACAATTCTACAATTCTACAATTCTACGATTCAACAAATCCAGCTATGAACCCGCTTCAACGCTGACAGGAGGCCCGGTAGGATCAAGACCAGAAAAGACCAACTGGCTACGGGCCACGCTGTCAGGTTTTGCTCTGCCTGCTGCCGTGAACCCGCTTCAACGCTGACAGGAGCTGCGCACGCTGTCAGGTTTCGCTTTGCCTGCTGCATTAAAAGAGAGGAAATATTTTTTTGTGTTGATTGCCTGTGCTTTTATCTTTGTGATTCAAACAGAGGGTATTGAATTCCATCCTTTAAAATTTTTGTAATAAATGTAATGAACGATTCTATGGTATATATTAAAAATCTGAACCGGCATGAAAACGAAACCGTGACTCTTGCAGGCTGGGTTTATAATAAAAGAAGCAGTAAAAATCTGCATTTTGTTGAATTAAGGGATGGGACCGGGCTTTGCCAGTGTATCGTGTCGGCTGGGGACGTTACGGACAAGGTTTTCGAAGATGCCGGGCTGCTTAAACAGGAGAGTTCACTGGAAATAAGCGGCAAGGTGGTGAAAGATGAGCGCAGTGTTGGTGGTTATGAATTACATGTAACGGATTTACACATTATTCAGATTGCTGAAGATTACCCGATTACCCCTAAAGATCATGGAGTTGAATTTTTAATGGAAAACCGACATCTGTGGCTGCGCAGCCGGCGGCAATGGGCAGCCATGCGTGTGCGGAATACGATTATTTATGCCATACACCGTTTTTTTCAGGAACGTGATTTTATCCAAATGGATGCCCCGATATTTACAGGCAATGCCGCCGAGGGAACAACCACCCTGTTTGAAACCGATTATTTTGATGAAAAAGCATACCTTACGCAATCGGGGCAGTTATATGCCGAGGCAATGGCCTTGGCACACGGCAAGGTATATACCTTCGGCCCGACATTTCGCGCCGAAAAAAGCAAAACACGCCGGCATCTTACCGAATTCTGGATGATTGAACCCGAAATGGCTTTTTATGACCTGGATATGAATATGGATCTGGCCGAAGAGATGATTAAATTTATACTAAACTCTGTCCTGAACCAGAACCAAACAGAACTCGATATTCTGGAGCGGGATACGGCCCATCTGAAGGCTGCCGCTAAAAATCCGTTTCACAGGCTGTCCTATTCCGAAGCAGTTGACCTTTTGAAAAGTGAGCAGACAGCAAACATGCTCGATGAAATGGAAGCCGGAAGAAAACAGGAGAGGGCACAGCTTGAAAAAGAGCAGGAAGATTTAAAAAAAGAGCACGGGTCAGCCAAAAAATGGAGAAAAGTGCAGATTGATCAGCAGGTTAAGGATATTCATGCACGGCTCGATCAGATTGATGAAGACCTGAGAAACATACCCGGATGGAGGGAATCGGCAATGGGATTTAAATGGGGTACTGATTTCGGGGGCAGCGATGAAACCATTCTCACCATGCAGTTTAATGCACCCCTGATTGTACACCGATATCCTGCAGATGTAAAAGCCTTTTATATGAAACGCGATCCCGAAGACAACAGTTTGTCGCTCGCCATGGATGTGCTGGCCCCGGAAGGCTTTGGTGAAATTATAGGCGGAAGCCAAAGGGAAGACAGCCTCGAAGAGCTTCAAAAACGTATTGCCGAACACAATCTTCCTGAAGATGTTTTCAGTTGGTATCTCGATCTTCGCCGGTTCGGTACCGTTCCCCATTCCGGATATGGCCTTGGCCTCGAAAGAACCGTTGGTTGGATTTGCGGATTAAGTCATGTACGTGAAACAATACCGTTCCCAAGAATGCTGGGCCGGCTGCGGCCGTAGTTGTTGAACTGGAGAATTGTGGAATTGGAGAACTGTAGAACCGGAGACTGTAGAATCATATTCAGGCATCAACAAGCAACTAAACACAAGCTACAAACCCACCCATGAACCCGCTTCAATGCTGACATGAGCTATACGCGCTGTCAGGTTTTCACTCCATTCAACTACCTGCTACATACTAACTACTAAATACTAAATACCTCCAACTGCCAATTAAATTCACCCAATAACTCAATAGTATTTCCGGTTACTTTTTCCTGAATCTTGTTTACCTTTACACCCATAATACTTTAATCAATTTTTATATTATAAGGTGGCCCGGCCGACAAGTATCGATATTTACAAAAATGCCCTTTCGGTTATTCGTTCACCCGAAAAGCGAAAACCTGTACTTTATTTGTACGGAGAAGAAACTTTTTTTATTGACCGGCTTCAGGATGAGCTGGAAAAACTGGTTCCGCCAGAGCAGCGTGATTTTAATTTTGACCTGCTTTACGGTTTGGAGACCACGCCGGGAAAAATTCTTGATATCGCACGCAGTTTTCCGATGATGGCCGAGCAAAGAGTAGTTATTGTGCGCGAATTTCTGAAGGCAGGAGAGAATGTTTCTGAGGGAGAGGGCCACCTAAATGATTTTGAATCCTATCTGAATAAACCGAATCCTCAAACTGTTCTCTGCCTCATCGATGATAAGCATCCGGATAAGAGGATGACCCTCGGCAAAGCGCTTAACAAAAAGGGGGGAGAAGCGGCTGTTTTCAAATTTGACTTTCTGCCTGATTATAAACTCGCAGATTGGGTAACTGAATGGGTCGCTCACAAGCACAATAAAAAAATGGATGCCCGTGCAGCACAAGTGCTATCGCAGCTTGTTGGCAATAATCTTCAGTTACTGTCTATAGAAATAGATAAAGTGTGTACTTTTGTGGACACTGAAAGTGAGATTAATATTGATCACGTAAAAAAAATAATCGGCTCATATCGCGAGTATTCGGCGATTGAGCTTAAAGATGCCCTGATTTCCAGAGATCTTGAGAAAAGCCTTGGCATTGCGGAACAGATGTTGCTTAAAGGTAATGCAGAAGCGGGAGAAGTAATTCGTACCGTGGGGTTCTTTTACAGTGTGTTTGGAAATATCTGGCAAATTCGACGCCTGGCTGAAAAAGGGTTGGGTAAGCAACAGGTTCAAAATGAACTTGGAATTACCAATAACTGGATCTTTAATCGTCAATGGCAAGACGCATCCAATTTCAGCCTCGCCGAAATGCCCGGCATTTTTGAAGCTCTGCTCGACGCCGACCGCGCCGCCAAGGGTTACACCACACTGGATACCTCATCGATTCTTCTTCTGCTGATTACACGCATTGCCGGTTAATACGGCTGCATAAAAGCAATGAAAATTACGGGGTATCAAAATGAATACAGTGATCAATAAAAGTGTGAATCTGCAAAGCCTTTCTGACGAAGATGTAATGGAACAGCTGCAGGCAGGAAATATGCAGGCTTTTGATATTCTTGTAAGCAGGTTTAAAGACCGTCTCCACAATTTTTTATTCCGATACACTCATAACCATGAAGATTGTGAAGATCTGGTTCAGGAAACGTTTTTCAGGGTCTTCAAAAGCCGCCATTCTTATACCCGTATTGCCAAACTTAGTACATGGATCTATACGATCGCATTAAACCTTGCTAAAAGCATGTACAAGAAAAAGCAGCGGATGTCAACGGTTTCGATGCATGCAGATCCGAATAATCCCGAAGACTTCGATTTTGAAGTAGAAGACACGGCCATTTTACAGGACGAAGAACTTCATCAAAAATTCTGTGTGGAACAGCTTGAGTTGGCATTACTCGATTTAAATGATGATTTCAGGGAAGCTATCATTCTTCGTGATATTCAACAGCTCACTTATGAAGAAATAGCCGAAATTACAGGATCAGCTATGGGAACGGTTAAGTCCCGTATTAACAGGGGACGCATACAGCTGCAGGAAATTTTAAAAGATTACGTGCAGCAGGAAACAATTTAATTTATTTGTGGTAAGAGTTCTATAAATTTCCATTTACGAGTCTCTTGCCATGACGACAAAAGAAAATAACGATCACTATTTATTGGGTTTTTTACTCGACTATTGCGAGGAAAAACTGGATCCCGTTGAATTAAAAGCTTTTAATGAATTGCTCTCAATTGAACCCGACTTGCGTTACGAGGCGCGGTCGGGTTTATTTATTTGCCAAAAGTTAAAGCAGTTGCCATTTATTAAAGCAGCCCCAGGTTTTGAAATACGCCTCAAAAACCGGATGAAAAGCGAGCTTTGCGAACAGTTTTGATAGTCTTTGCCGGGGAAACGGGGAAACCGAATCTTCATGGCAGAATCTCGACCCATTCATCCGATGACTGAGGCAACGATCCTGCCAGTGCCGAACCACCATCGAGGCATCGGATGAATCTTCTTGTGGCTGTATTT
>JBHJOO010000318.1:0-23849 GCA_050329675.1 Balneolaceae bacterium | reverse complement strand
TGAGGATGATGGAGCTGTTGCTATACCGGCAAGACGGCTGCTCGAAACATTAAGGCAATTGCCAAATATCCCGGTATTCTTTGAAATTGATGAACGGCAAAATGTTCGTTTTAAAACAGATAAAGGTACCTATAAACTCGTTGGTGAAGAAGCCGATGAATTCCCAAAACTTCCGGACATGAGCGGTGCAGTATCTCTTAAAACCAACGCTGATTTGATTAAAAAATCAATCGAAAAAACATCATTTGCCGTTTCAAATGACGATCTTCGTCCGGCTATGATGGGGGTATTTATCGATATTGACAGCGAAGAAACCAAGTTTGTTGCAACCGATGGTCACAGGCTTGTCAAATTAGTCAACAATACTCTCAAACTGGAAGAACCACTTTCTTTTATAGTTCCCGAGAAAGCTCTGAATCTGGTTGCAAAAACCATTCATGGCGCAGAGTGTATCCTCTCGGTATCGAACGACCACGCCCAGTTTAAAAGTGGAAATACAATTGTCATTACAAGATTGATTAATGAACAATATCCAAATTATGAATCTGTGATTCCAAGGGATAATGATAAAACAATGTTGATTGATAAAAACCAGATACTTTCCACAGTGAAAAGGGTTTCTGTTTTTTCAAGTACATCTTCCCGGCAAATCCGTCTGATATTAGATCAGGATAAACTCACAATTCGTGCCGAAGATATTGATTTGAGCAGCGAAGCCAAAGAAACCATTTCATGTGATTATGACGGTGAAGCGATGGAAATAGGATTTAATGCCCGTTACCTTGCAGATGTGTTGGGAAATGTTTCTGGCGATGAAGTTAGATTTGAATTCTCAACGCCAAACAGGGCAGGTATTGTGAAGCCTTCTGAAGAAAATGAGAGTGAAGAGATCCTGATGCTTGTTATGCCTGTTATGCTCAATAGTTATGCTTAAGCATGCGGCCTATCCTAACCCTGACTACTGATTTTGGATTAAAAGACCACTATGTAGCCGCAATGAAAGCGGTTATAATCGGAATATCACCGAATGTCCGTCTTGTGGATATCTCTCATCATATCCCCCCGCAGGATATAATGGCAGGGGCTTGGGTCGTTCGAAATGCAACTATGTATTTTCCGCCAAAAACCGTTCACCTGATAGTTGTGGATCCTGGTGTGGGGACGAATCGTAATCCTGTTATTATTGAGATCAAAGATCAGTTATTTGTCGGCCCTGACAATGGTATCTTTTCTCTGATTGCTGACAATTATGAATATAAAGCAACAAAGCTTTCGAATCCGGACTATTGGCTTAAAAACAAATCTAATACATTTCATGGGCGGGATGTGTTTGCCCCGGTTGCAGCCCATCTGACAAAAGGTGTTCCGGTTCATGAATTTGGCGAACAATTGGATGAAATTGTTACCTATCGATGGGCAATCCCAATTGCAGATAAAGATGGAATTCAGGGATGGGTTGTACATATCGACAGATTCGGCAATCTGATTACAAATATTCCGGAATCAATGCTGAAGAATATTATTGGCAACAGAAGTTATAAAATTTATGTCGGTAACATGATACTGAATAATATTTTATCAACCTTTGGCTCTGTACCTGACGGGGAACCGGTTGCCTATATCGGAAGTTCCGATGTACTTGAAATTGGTATAAATAAGGGAAACGCGAAAAAGATGCTTGGTGTTGAGAAAGGTGCACAGATTTCTATTGTTTTGCAGAAGTGATAATAAATAATAGTTCTATCGTAAACCCATTCATAGTTTAATCGTTGAGAATGATGGAACGTGAATACTGCAGATTAAGAAGATGATCACCTGTAGAATATAGACGTATCTATAATGATCAGTGAATATCCGCTCAATCAGCGTTATCTGTGTTCCATCGAAACTTATAAGGTGACAACATTATGGGATGATTATTTTATACCTGAAATTGCAACAGACACCAATTATTTACGTACCATATAGAAAATAATACGCAGGTATAAATTTTATGAGTCTTGAAATCCGATCTCCTGAATTTGAGCGGGCTCACATCAAATTACCGGATGAAATAAGCAATTTACAAAAGCCCTTTAACGGAACAGTCTGTTCAGCAGAAGGAGATGAGTATACGATTAAAGACAATATTGTTGATCTGATTCAAACTGCAGAGCATTATTCTCTCGCTCAAAGTACCAATCACTGGAAATTAACTGCGTCCATGTATGAGAATATCTGGCGTAAACGATCGCTTTCAATATTAACCGGAGAGGAGTTTCCGATAGAAAAGGAGCATGAACTTTTAATTCAATGGCTCCAGCCGGTAAAAGATGGTATGTATCTTGATGTTGGATGTTCAACTGCTTTATATGCACGGGCAATAAAAAAAGCGATGCCTTCAGCTACTGTGGCAGCCCTCGATTTTTCAATCGAAATGTTGCAGGAAGCACGGTTAAAAGCCGAAGCAGATTTAACGGATATCTATTTTTTAAGGGCAGATGGCCGGAATCTCCCTTTTTTCAGCAAATATTTTGATGGCCTGGCAATGGGGGGAACACTGAACGAACTTACTGATGAATTAAAGGTTTTGTTTGAGTGCCGGCGTGTAATAAAAGATGATGGTATTTTTTTTGTGATGCATCTTCTCAAATCACCAACCTGGTATGGAAGGCTGCTTCAGGAATCGGCGGAATGGAGCGGACTTAAATTCTGGAGTATTGAAGAAAGCAACGCGCTTTTTGAGAGAGCCGGTTTTAAAACTGATGAACAATTTAATAAAGGAATTGTCTGTTTCACTAAACTGATAGCCATTTAAAGAACGGGTCCGGTAAATATATTAGATTTTCACATTCTATCAGGGGCTTCTATACCGAGTACCTGAAGGCCGTTGGCAAGCGTTTGGGCTGTAGCTGCAGCCAGAACAGCGCGTGCCCGGGTTAACGGCGTTTCAACACCAATAATACGGCAGTCGTGATAGAACGTTGTAAAATCAGTTGCCAGCAATTCCAGAAAGTTGATAACACGATGCGGTTCCCTGCTCTGAGCCGCTGACTCGATTACCTCAGTAAACTGCAGCAAATCTTTTATCAGCCTTAGTTCCGATTCATGCTTTAGAAGTTCAAGACTGGCAGATTCAGTTTCAATATTCAATTCTTCCACTTTTCTTAAAATACTTTTAATTCGTGCATGAGCGTACTGAAGATAGAATACCGGATTTTTTTCGCCCGCCTCTTTAGCCTGTGCAATGTCAAACTCGAGATGTGTTGAAGGCGCACGCATCAAAAAAAAGAAACGGGTTACATCTGCGCCAACTTCATCCATTAAATCATCAAGCGTCACAAAATTTGCTTTACGCGTACTCATTTTATATGGTTTGCCATCTTTGACAATAGTAACAAACTGATATATGAGTACATCGATTTTACCGGCATCATATCCAAGTGCTTTCACGCCATTTAATACATCCGGATAAGTATCAATATGATCAGCTCCAAATAAGTCAATACAGAGGTCATACCCACGGTCAAGTTTATTCAGATGATAGGCAATATCGGGAAGCCTGTATGTGGGCTCGCCGGTGCTTTTCACCAATACGGTATCTTTATCTTTACCGAATTGTGTAGTTTTAAACCATGTAGCACCTTCTTTATCGTAGGCCAGTTCTTTTTCCCTTAATTTGTCAATAACATCTTCAATAGAGCCGTCTTCATAAAGCTCATGTTCATTAAAAAAACTGTCCATTGAAATATTCAACCGTTTCAATGTGTTCTGTATATCTGCAAAAATTACAGATTCTGCTTTTTCTTTGAATATTAATTCATCTTTTTTACCGGCGAGATTATCCCCAAAATCATTATAAAGCTGTTTGGCTATATCTGTAATATATTCGCCTTCATAATGTCCATCCGGAAATTCAATTTCATGGCCAAGCAGTTGCAAATATCTGATTTTAACACTTTCACCAAGAACGCGCATTTGCCTGCCGGCATTATTAAAGTAATACTCTCTGTCAACATGGGCCCCGGTGTATTCGAACAATCTTGATATTGTGTCGCCAAGCACAGCATTGCGTCCATGCCCCACAGTAAGCGGGCCTGTAGGATTCGCACTTACAAATTCAACAAGTATTTTCTTTCCGCTGTTTACATCCGATTTGCCATATTCTTCTTTAAGCTTGATAATTTTCTCTAATTCATTAAACAGATATTTATCAGCGTATCTGAAATTAATGAAGCCGGGACCGGCAATCTCTGCGGATTGAATAATATCAGCAGAGTAATCAAGATGGCTGACAATTTGCTCAGCTATTTGCCGCGGATTTTTACGCAGAGGCTTTGCAAGTAACAGGGCAACATTTGTGGCAGCATCCCCATGAGAGGGATCTCTGGGTTTTTCAATTTTTATTGCAGGAAAATGTTCTTTGTCCAGGTTAAAATGTTCTAAAACATCGTACAGTATTTCTTCTAAATAATTTTTCATAAATCACTTCATTATTAAACCCGGGATTATTACAGAATGGCAAATATAGGAAGATTATAAGCGCAATCCCCAAAAAGATTTTCATTACATCTAAACTGTTAAAGGTTTGGTAACGGATTTTACATCCACATTTATTATACTCAATACATATGCGGTATGATGTTTAACCGGTTTTATTGACAGTTCATTTATTCATTCAATTTTAGTTGTGACAGATTCAGAAAAAAATAATGATTTATCATCTTCTGATGGGCTATCATCCGATTCAGATGTAGTTAATCCGGACTATTTTCACAAAAAAAATAAGATTAAGAAACCCGAAAAGTATATAGAAGGGATTTTATCCGGAGATAAAATGATTCTTTCGCGGGCCATTACATTAATTGAAAATACAAAACCGGAATATCGTGATACCGGACAGGAAATCCTGGAAAAATGTTTGCCTCATTCCGGAAACTCCATCCGGGTTGGGATAACAGGTGTACCCGGTGTTGGGAAAAGTACTTTTATTGAAGCACTCGGAAACCTGGTGATAGAAGAGGGCAGGCGCCTTGCCGTACTCACGGTTGATCCCAGCAGCAGTAAAAGCAAAGGCAGTATTTTAGGCGATAAAACCCGAATGCAAACACTGTCGAATTCTGAACAGGCTTATATAAGGCCATCACCGGCATCCGGAACTCTTGGTGGAGTTACCCAAAAAACAAGAGAAGTTATTTTATTATGTGAAGCTGCCGGATTTGATACCATATTTGTTGAAACGGTAGGTGTGGGCCAATCAGAAACGGTTGTACATTCCATGATTGATTTTTTCCTGTTACTGATGCTTGCCGGTGCCGGAGACGAATTGCAAGGTATTAAAAGAGGTATCATGGAGATGGCTGATATGATTGCCATAAATAAAGCTGAAGAAAGCAACATGGCTGCTGCAAACCGGGCAAAAACTTTGTATAAAAATGCACTGGCACTATTTCCCGATTCAGAATCCGGCTGGAAACCTCCGGTGTTAACCTGTTCCGCTTTGGAGGGAACAGGTATTGACGAAATCTGGGAAAACATTCTCTCGTACATTGATCTCGTAAAAGAAAATGGTTTTTTCGAACAAAGACGTGCTGAACAAGCTGCATGGTGGTTGCATCAAACCATTGAAAGACAATTAAAGGATCGATTTTATAGAAACCCTGAAGTTAAACAGATGATTAACTTGTTTGAGCAGGATGTAATGAAAGGCACTATTACGCCTTTTAAAGCTGCGAATGAACTTTTAGCACTTTTTGAAAAGAATAAAAAATGAATGCTTTATTAACTCATTTCAATGTCGGGTTTGCTGGAACTGAAACCAACTTCTTTTTCGACTTCTTTTCCCAAAACGTCTTCCATTTCGGAACGCAGTTTCTGGATGGAAAGCCCGCTCGTAAGTGCTCCGTTTCTGGCAACTGATATTCTGCCTGTTTCTTCGGATACAACCACCACAAATACGTTATTCGCTTCACTTACTCCTACGGCTGCCCTGTGCCTGGTACCAAATACGGACGATATATTTGGATTCTGGGAGATGGGTAAATAACAGCTTGCGGCAACAATTCTGTTATCTCTTATAATTACAGCACCATCGTGAAGGGGTGTATCTTTTTGGAAGATAGTTTGAAGCAATTCGGCATTTACCCTTGCATCCAGTTTCACACCGACATCTACGAGATCCTGAATAGGATTTTTCGAAAAAACAATAAGGGCACCGGTTTTTGAATGTGACATATTTCTCACGGCCTCTATAACCTCATCGATAAGTGAATCGGATGTAGAGTTGGTGAAAAATCTGCTAAAAGAAGTATTTTGGCCAAGATTGTAAAGAAGTTTTCTGATTTCAGGCTGGAAAATGATAAAAACCGCTAAAACACCTACATCAAGTACACTTCTGAGTAAAAAATTCAGAGTTGAAAACCCGAGAATACTTACGGCCGCATTAATCAGAATTATAAATAAAAGGCCGAGTGCTGCCTGAATAGCAAACGTCCCTCTTATCCATCTGTAAAGATAGTAAAGCATGAACGCTATAATGAGCGTTTCAAGCAGATCTTTAAAACTGAACTCCAGAAAACCTATGGGGACCAATGCAGTGAAATTTATTTTAATTAAACGAATTAGTATGTAAACATATAGAAAACAATTATCAAAAACTCAATACACAAAAACAATTGACTGAATAAAAATTTCGGGAAAAAATGATTCGCAGATATTTAAATGTAAATAAAGATACAAGAGTTATTACAAAACAGATTGAATGGCATTAAAAATCCTGACTAAATCTTTTGACTCCCTGATATCATGTACTCTCAATATAGAAGCTCCTTTTAATAAACAATGATAGTGAAGAGACAAGGAGCCTGCAAGCCTCTCATCAACTTTACGGCCATGTAAAATTTTATCTATCATTGATTTTCTTGAGACACCTATCAAAAGGGGATGATTTAACGATAAAAAATGGTCAAGGTGTGCAATGAGCGTTAGATTGTGTTCAACCGATTTACCAAACCCGATTCCGGGATCCAGAATAACGGGGAAATCATCAAATTTTTTAAGCAGTTCCAGTTGTTTTTTAAAAAAATTAAAAACGTCTGAAACCACATCCGTATAGTGAGGATTATCCTGCATTGTTTTGGGATCATTTTGTGAATGCATAAGAACGATGGCAGCAGCATAATCAGCACACAAGGCTGCCAGCCGGGGGACTTTCTGCAACCCGCTTACATCATTCACTATATGTACGCCTGCTTTCAGAGCTGCTTCTGCCACATCATATTTTGTGGTGTCGATTGAAAAAAGTATATCAGGAAAAACAGAAATAGCTTTTTCAAGAACCGGCAAAACCCTGTCTAATTCCTCAGTAACACTTACAGGATCCGCACCCGGCCTTGTTGATTCCCCGCCAATATCTATAATATCAGCACCCTCCTTTACGATTTGTTCTATTCTGAGTAATGCATATTCAGGATTCTGATACTGCCCGCCGTCCGAAAATGAATCAGGAGTCACATTGAGTATCCCCATAATTTTAGGAGTAGTGAGATCCAGTGTCAGGTTCCGGCAGCGGATTTCTGTTAATCTGTTTTTTACCACGAAAAGCCGGATTTAAAATGCTGATATGAATTATTAATTAGTAAAGTTAGTCCCAGGTTTTTTTCAGCAGACTCAGCTTGTCTTCTTTTTCAGCCCATTCGTCAGCGTCAGGATACGGGTCTTTTGTCTCATTTATTACATAATCTGCCCATTCTTCGGCCAATTGCTCATTGAGTTCGATATAATGCTCCCACTTTTCAGGAACTTCATCATCAGGAAAGATAGCCTCAACCGGGCATTCCGGAACACATGCGTCACAATCTATACATTCTATGGGGTCAATTGTTAAAAAATTAGGGCCTTCTTTGAAGGCGTCAACAGGACAAACAGCCGCACAATTTGTATATTTACAATTTATACAAGGCTCAGTTACTATATAGGTCATTTCGATTAATAAGTTTAATTTATTTTATAACTTTGCAAAGATGCTGTCTAAACAAATTAGATGCAATTCAAATTATCTGATCATTCAAAATATTTCTTTATAAATAAAAAAGAATATAATCATACTTTAAAAAATCCGATTTTTATTTTCCGGTAACAGCAATATCATAGACAGCTTTGGCTACGGCATTTGCAACTTCCGGCTCGAAAGCACCCGGTATAATTTTTTCCTCATGAGGATTCGCAACCTGTGATGCAATGGCCTTAGCCGCCGCAATATAGATTTCATCTGTTAAATTTGACGCCCTGGCATCAAGTAAACCGCGAAAAATACCCGGAAATACAAGCACATTATTTACCTGATTCGGGAAATCAGACCGGCCTGTTGCAATTATTCTCGCTCCGGCGGAACGGGCTTCATCAGGCATAATTTCCGGCCGTGGATTTGCCATGGCAAAAATAACCGGATCTTTTTTCATCGAACGGATCATTTCTTTCGTAAGAACATCCGGTACAGATACACCTATGAATAAATCGGCATCTTTGACAGCTGTTTTGAGAGAACCGGTTAAATTGGATTTATTGGTTATATCTGTAATTTTTTGTTTGGTTTCAGATAAATCCTTACGGTTCTTATGAATAATGCCTTTACTATCGCACACAATAACATCCCGGACACACATTTCCCAAAGCAGTTTCACAATAGCAATTCCGGCCGAACCGGCTCCATTTATTACAACACGGATATCCTCAAATTTTTTATTTACAACTTTCATGGCATTGATTATTCCGGCAAGTGTAACTACCGCTGTACCATGCTGGTCGTCATGCATTACGGGTATATCCAAATCTTTTTTGAGCCGGTCTTCAATTTCAAAACACCTTGGTGCCGAGATATCTTCAAGATTAATTCCACCAAACCCGGGAGCAATACATTTTACAGCATGAATGATCATCTCGGTATCCTGGGTATTTAAAACAATGGGTATAGCATCGATATAGGCAAATTTCTTAAACAGTACCGCTTTACCTTCCATTACCGGCAGAGCTGCTTCTGGCCCTATATTTCCGAGCCCTAAAACTGCTGAACCATCGCTAATTACCGCCACTGAATTTTTTTTCATGGTATACTCATAAGCAAGAGATACGTCTTTTGAAATTTTCAGGCATGGCTCAGCAACACCCGGAGTGTAGGCAATACTTAAATCATCATTTGTTTCCAGGGGCATTTTGGAGTGAATAGCCAGTTTCCCGCCATATTTTTTATGTTCTTCTAAAGATTTTTGGCTAAAGTTGTGATCTTCGGATGACATTATTTTTAATTCAGGTTAATATTATTGGTCAGTCTGCAAATAACAGATTAAAAATGTTAGTGTTTTGTCAACTATCCGGTGTTGGTCAGGTCATTCCTGTGGATGTCAGGTAATTCGTTGACAGAAATAAGTTATCAGCATTTAATTCATATCGCACATGTAGATTTTATTCTGCGGATTTACATCAGCCATCCTGTTAGTAGGATCGATCTCAATTCTTTGTATTTCATCATGAGGCCTTGGTATTTCAAATTTGTAGGTAGGGAACACCCATGGCCAGTCATCAAGTATGGTTCTCCTGATGTCATATTCATTTTCTTTTTCACCCCACATTATCCTCAATGGAATATAAAAAAGCTCTCTGGATCCATCTGTATACTCAACCTCGATGTCAAGCGGCATGGGCATCAGCCCGATTTTCTCCAGTGTTACTTCCGTTTTATTATTTGAGCCGGTTACCTGCCCGATAGCATAGTTGATTGTTTTTGTACTTGTAATCCAGTAATCGTAATACCAGTCCAATTTGATGCCACTTTCATTCTCCATTACACGGATAAAATCATGTCCACCCGGATGTTTAAATTTCCACTCTTCATAGAATCGTTTCATTCCGCGTTCAAAAGTTTCCTGCCCGATAATGTAACTGAGCTGATGCAGAAAAATAGCGCCTTTTGTATAAGCAGCAATTCCGTATGCCTGGTTTCTTGTAAAGTGATCGGCATGAGTATGCATCGGTTCCTCTAAACCGGATGTTGCATAAACCCGGTAAGACCGGTAATTATTTGCAAACGGATCACCTCTGCGTTCTGGAAAGAGTTCTGCCATTACAAGATTTGAAGCATAGGTTGTAAATCCTTCATCAATCCAGTGGTAGTAGCTCTCGTTATTTGCTAAAACTCCCTGATACCAGGCATGAACAAGTTCATGAACAGTTACCCCGACAAGGCTGCCAAGCGTCCGGTTACCCGTGATAAGTGTACCCATGATGTACTCCATACCACCGTCGCCACCCTGAATTATTATATATTCGTCATACGGGTATTTCCCGAAATTCTCATTCATATACTGGAACGCTTTTATTGTAAATTCGGGCAGCTGTTCCCAGTTACTTAACAACCGGGCCTGCTCCTGATCATCTGCATTTTCAGCAACAGGATCGGTTTGATAAAAGAACCTGAGAAGTGGCCCGTCGGGCACTTTGGCTGTAACGTGTGTATAGTCGGGATCGGCAGCCCACATAAAATCGTGCTGATAATCGGATTTAAAATGCCAGGAGAGTTTGTCACCAGCTGGCCTTTGGACCTGCATATCGGCTGTTTCATATCCGTATCCTGTCTGTTCCGGGTTTTGCAGATAGCCGGTAGCTGCCACAACATAATTCCGATCAATATGAATCGTAACGTCGAAATTGCCAAACACACCGTGAAATTCTCTTGCAATGTAGGGAGTTGGATGCCAGCCCATATGATCATATGCAGCTATTTTGGGATACCATTGAGCCATTGAATACCGAATACCTTCAGGATTATCCCGCCCGGATCTTCGTGTTTGTAATGGAACCTGAGCTGTGAAATTCATTTCAAATACGGTTTCTGATCCCGGTAAAATCGGTTCCGCCAGATGCACCTCCATTACGGTTCCCTTAATTGTAAATTCAACAGGGGTTCCGTTTTGTGTAAGTGTTTCAATTTTCTGGTATCCGATTTCTGTTTCATCGTAGTAAAGAATTCTGTCGAGTACCCTGCTATCGGGATCTTCAATGGTTCGGGAACGCTTGTCCATCATGCTTTCAGGCTGGAATGCGTTGAAGTAAAGATGATAGAAAACCCGGTTTAACGTGTCAGGTGAATGATTGAAATATGTTAAAAGCTGATGGCCGTCAAATTGGTTGGTAGTTACATCAAAATCAATTTCCATTTTGTAGTCAACCTCTTGCTGCCAGTACCCATGACGCTGGGCAAAAAGTATTGAAGCTGTGAAAATGGTGAGAATTATGAGCAGGCTGAATTTTCTGAGCATATATTTTAATTTTATTTAAAAGTACGATTAAAAAGTGTTTCGGCTGGCAAATGCGCGGCTGAGTGTTGCTTCATCAATATATTCAAGTTCGGTTCCCATTGGGATACCATAGGCTATGCGTGTAACATGGACATCATAATTCATTAAAAGCTTGTTAATGTAATAGGCTGTAGCTTCTCCTTCGGCATCCGGATTGAGTGCGAGTATGACTTCTGAAACATTTTCATTATTTCCGGAGGCTCTCTCAATCAGTTGTTTTATACGAATGTCGTCGGGCCCAATGTTATCGAGAGGTGATATAATACCGCCAAGTACATGATAACGGCCGCGAAACTCATTGGTTTTTTCGATGAAGTATACATCCTGAAATTCTTCAACAACACAGATCTGCCCAATATCACGCTTTGGATTGCTACAGATAGAGCAAGGGCTTTTATCTGCAACTGTTCCGCAAATTTCACACCGTTGTACGGATTTTTTTAGCTTAACTAACGCATCTGCAAGTTTAAGTACCTTTTCATCGGATTGTTTCAGAAGATGCATCGCAATGCGCTGAGCAGACTTTCGGCCTGTACCGGGGAGCTTTGCCAGCTCCTCAATTGCCCGCTCAAGTGCTTCGGAAGTTATATGCATATTGTTAAATGAATAATTGAGAAAATTTAATTCAGGCGGGTATATTCATTATTAATGAAGAACTTAAAGTCCGAATTTACTTAAGTCCATTCCGGGAATTCCGCCACCGCCGGGGATCATATCCTTGTAAGCTTCCTGCATTTTTGCTTTAGCGGCTTCTTCAGCTTTTTCAAGAGCTTTATTTACGCCGGCTACAATAAGATCTTCCAGCATTTCTTTATCCTGCGGATCAATCGTGTCCGGATCAAGATCAATTCTTATAATTTCTCTTTTTGCATTTGCCTCTACTTTTACCATTCCGCCACCGGCTTCAGCTTTAACGATTACATCTGCCAGTTTATCCTGTACTTCTTTAATTTTTGACTGCATATCTGCAAACTTGCCAAACATATCAGCCATGTTAAATTGCTGGTTGCTCATAATTGAGATGTTATATTAAAATTAATATTCGAGTTCAGCCCCGAAGAGCTCTACAATCGTTTTGATTTTAGGATCTTTTTCTTTAAAAACTTTAAACTGTTCGTAAGGACTCAATGAATCCTCATTTGTTTCCGTTCGTTCAACCCTGCAGTGAATCTTCAACCCGGTTCCAACAGTTTTCTTCAGTAAACGGCCGAGTACCTGTTGGCTTTCAATAACGAGTTTACATGCAAGCTCATTATCTGCGGTTAGATATAAATTATGGCCTTTTACATCGGTAACAGTAACTCGCTGTACCTGGTAATAGAGCGTCTTTGAAACATTGTTTTCCAGAAAATCAAGAAATTCGGGCCATATTTTAAGAACAGCCTCTTTATCAATTTTTTTATTCTTTCTAACTGCAACGGCTGTTCCGGAACTGTCTTCTGAATTACTTTCTCCATCAAGGGCTTGTTCATGATCCCTGATTCTTGAATATCCAAGGGTAGGTTTTCCAAAAAGTTCATCACCGCTGTCGGTGTTAATTTCTTCCTCTGATGCCGTTATTTTTGCATCCTTGCTTTCCGGTGCCGCCTGATTTACAACCGGCATATTCTGATTAACAGATGAAGATTTAGCCCCGTTTTCATCTAAAATATTGTTTTTCTTCAGCAGATGGTCATTCAAGCCGTTTTTTTTTAATTCCTCCAGCTTACCCATTAGCTCATTCAGCTGTTGCGTTCGATGCATGTGTACAAGCTTCAGCATCAGGATTTCAAAATGGGTTTTTGGCTGCTGGGCATCCCGGATTCGAATCTGTGCTTCACTTGTAAGGTGCAGTATTCGAAGGATATCTTCTTCAGAAAATTTTTCCGAATTTGTTTTGTAACGCTCTTTCGTTTCAGGTGTGCCCTCAATCAGGTGAAGCTGGCGGCTTTTTCCGGCCACATAAAGATTTCGCAGATGTTCAGTAAGTGAAACCAAAAATTCCTGGATATCCGTACCATTTTGGATCAGGTCATGAATAAGCTGCAAACCTGCATCTGCTTTTTTTTCAGAAATAGCATCGGTGAACTCGAATAGCCGGTCTGTCCCTACAACATTTAGTGCCCGTAAAAGTTCATCGTGTTGGATATCTGTACCACAAAATGCTATTGCCTGATCCAACAAACCAAGTGCGTCGCGTAAAGCGCCATCTGCTTTTTTCGCGATGATATGCAGAGATTCGTCGTCAATTGTAATAGACTCTTCCCCGGCAATTTTTTTTAGACGGTTTACAATTTCGTTTACACTGATTCTTTTAAAATCAAACCGCTGTACCCTCGAAAGAATGGTGGGCAGAACCTTATGAGGCTCTGTTGTTGCAAATATAAATATTGCATGAGCAGGTGGTTCTTCAAGCGTTTTCAATAAGGCATTGAAAGCCGATTTACTGAGCATATGAACCTCATCCACAATAAATACCTTAAACCGTCCATTTTGGGGGGGAATTCGTACAGATTCACGTAAATGATGGACGTCCTCAACCTTGTTATTGGACGCAGCATCCATCTCAATTACATTCAGGGTTTGACTCAGGGATTCGCCATCCACAGATGCGTCAATCTCATTGATAGTACGGGCAAGTACACGAGCCATCGTTGTTTTACCCACACCTCTTGGACCGCAAAACATGTAAGCATGTGATATTCTGTTATTTTTTATTGCATTTTTTAGCGTACTGCTCACATGCTCCTGAGAAACGATGTCATCGAAGCTCTGTGGCCTGTAAGCACGGGTTAATGCACGGTATTGGTCTGACATGAAACGAAAATTGCACTTATTTTAATCTTGAAAAGAATTTTATTTTCAGAACTCCTGACTCCAAAAAACTAAATATAGTAGTTATTTGGATTGTCTCGTAAGATAGAAAGTTGTTTTTGTTAGTGGTCAGTTGTCAGTTGTTAACTAAAAACGTCAACCGTATTTAGGCATTTACAACCTAAACGCGAACAACTAACCACTAACAACACACAACTAATTAACGAATCTGATACGAATCGACAAAATCGCGGCTTAAATGTTTACGACAAGTCAGCAGTTCTGATTTTAACAATCACTCAGATAAAGGTACAAAAAAATGTAAAGCATTTCGGTACACTATTTACGTGATTATTGTGATATTTTATGTCATTTGGGTTACTTTAAACGTTGCAATGGTACACAAAGAGAACGAATGAATGTAACAAGAACGCTTCTTTTGATTTTATTATTGATGCCTGCCACGGCCCTTGAGAGTATTGCGCAGGAAAATGATTGGCTGGAGAGGGGCAGGGAAGCGGAGCTGCAAGGCGAACCTGTTCGGGCTCTTGAAATCTGGAAGCAGGCAATAGATTCCCTGAAACAACCGAATGCCGCAATCGGATTCGAATTTATTCGGCTTGCAACGCTGAATGAATTCAGGGAATATTATCCGGACGCAACGGTGATGTATTACTGGGCTCTTTCAGAACCATTTTATAAAAATAACCGCGCATTTATCAAGCAGGAGATTGAGAGGCTGAAACCATTAACGGGAAATGGAATATACCGGCAGTGGATAAAATGGTGGAATGATTCAGACGAACGCCTGGGTGCCGATATGAAGGGGTACTGGATACAGCTTGACCCGACACCATCTGAAATTCACAATGAACGGCTTACAGAGCACTGGAGACGCATTGCTGTAGTATCTTCCAGGTTCAAAAAAAACAGAAGAACCATTTTTAATGCCGATGACCGGGCTATTCCATATATCCGGTATGGAGAACCAGACCGGAAAGAGAACGGGCGGCTTATATTTCAAATCGACAGGGTGGGAGAATGGCTGCAAAGACAAATTGAAATTGCAACACGCACGGACCCGGATCGTGACAGGTTTATTGAAACCAGCCTGGATGATACGAGAGAGAGGCTAACCATTGAAAGTGTAATACAGCCTTTTCAAACAAATCCTGAATTTGAAGTTTGGATATATGACCGGGTTCCGACACAAGACAATAAACCACTAATTTTTGTATTTGGTTCTGATCATGAAACCGGCGAATTCAGGTTGCACAGTAGTATTGATGATCTGATTCCGGAAAGAGCTTTTTTCCCGGGACGCCGTGACGATGTTTTTACAGTTAATTTTGTCAGGCAGGGACTATCACCGGCATTCATGTTACAAATGATGTACTATGAACAACTTGCGGGGGTTGACGATTATTTTCATGAACAACTCAAAAAGATGATGGAAATGCTGATTGAACAGACATATTCACCAGCAGAAGAGATGGATTTGCAGGCACGCAGCAATAACCGGGACATATTAAGGCAGCGGGAAATCAGTGCGCCACAATATCAGTTTGATCTGGATGAAGTTATGACAAGGATTCCGGTTCAGGTTTATCAATACCGTTTTTTGGATGAAGATAACAATCCATACCTGGTCAATTTTATAGAAAGCCGGCCTGCAGATGCACTGATGGAAGATTTCAGTTACAATTATACAGAGGGTGCACAAGTGGAGGATGCAGAGAAAATGGAAAATTACCGTGTAAATCACGCACTTCAAATTTTTGATAATCAGTGGGAGATCGTTCATCAATTTAATGAATCACATAAAATCAGCCGGGACATGGTTCAGTCTGATGAAATTTTGCAATCTGTTTTCCGTATACCTCATGATAAAAAACGATATGTAACCGGTTCTGTTCAGTTAATAAATCCTGATCCCGGAACGGCTTATAAGTATGAATCTCTTTTTCCTCCGGAACTCCGCGGACTGGGAAACAGGCGATTGCGTCAGCCCACTCCCCTGAGATCCGATCCGAATAATCTTGAAGTGGCTGATCTTGTACTGGGCTATAATAAAATTGATTCCAATGATCTTTTTCCATTCACTGTTGCAAATGATGGAATCATTCCTCTTGAAGAAACCCTGGTTCTGCATTTTGAAGTGTACAACCTCCAGCGAAAATTGAGTGGGTTTACGGAGTTTGAATTGACGTACAGGATATTTCCGGTTGATGAATTCGGAATTGTAATTACCGATCAGCAGGAATTTATTTTGACTCTGAACTTTGGAAGTGAGGATACGCGGGTTATTGAAGATCTTGAAATACAAACAGCATCACTTCCCGCCGGCCTGTATGAATTGCATGTATTTATAATGGATAGTGAAACCCTTCAGGAGTTAAACAGGCGCATGCGGTTTGAAGTAATTGATCTTAAATGAAATCGTTTCGCAAAAATCGAAACACACCATCCTTGACGTATCTTTTACTTTAAATGCTTTTCAAAAAAGTTGAAAATCCTTCTGTATTCATCATACCAGGAGCCGGGGCTTGTGAAACCGTGCGGTTCCGAGGGATACATCATCATTTCAAAGTCTTTATTACCCGATTGAATCAGTTCTTCGATATATTGAGCGGCATCCTGAAACCCGACATTATCATCCACAAGGCCATGAAGTATATACACTGGCCGTGTTACTTCTGAGGCATATGTAAGCGGTGAACTTCTGTCGAAATGCTCTCTGTCATCTTCCGGAGTGCCGAGCCGGGGCAGTGTGTACCAGGGATTGGCATAGAAATAATTTTCCCAGTTGGTTACTGCACGCAGGGCTGCTGCTGCATGGAATCGCTCGGGGGCAACACTTACGGCATAGAGCGCCATGAATCCACCATAACTCCCACCATATACTCCAACCCTGTCAAGATCAAGATACCCGCCATTCTCATCCAGCCAGTCGAGCCCGTCAATCATATCTTCCGTTTCAAATTTGCCCATCCAGTTGGTTACATCTTCCCGGAACTTTCTTCCGTAGCCGGTACTATGCCTGTAGTCTACTTCAACTACCACATACCCATGCTGATTCAAAAACTGGTGAAACATATATTCACGCCAGTAATTGTTCGACCAGCCTTTATATACATTCTGGAGTGAGCCTGCCCCATGAACGAAAACCACTACCGGGTATTTTATTTGCGGGTTAAAATTGACCGGTTTAAGAACTGACATGGAAAGTTCAGTTTCTCCGTCACGACCGGTAAAACGGATATACTCTTCACGTTGCCAGCCTATCTCCCTGAACAGGGCGGGAACGGAATTTGTGAGCCGGATCTCGCCTCTGCGCGGACGCTTTAAATCAATCAGATAGAGATCGTAAGGTTCGTTGAAAAATGTTTTTGCATATACAACATACCGGTTATCCGGACTGAGGCGGAACTGATAGCGGTAGGCTTCATCACTTGTAAGCTTTTGAATTCTGTTGTTCTGAATATTCAATATATAGAGATGCCGTTCACCCAAATCTTCTTCCGTAGAGGCATAAATTATGGAATTGTCATCAAGCCATTGTGCCCACGGGATATCGAAATTACCGGAAGTGTGTTGCTTGAGATTTGATCCGTCAGGTTTGATTGTATAGATGTGATTCCAGTTATCCCGTTCCGACTGAAACATCAGAACATCTGAATTGGGAGCAAACTGCATATTTCTGTTATGTAACCAGCCGGTGGTAGAATCCTCAAATACAACGGTTTCGGTGTCAGATTGGAAATCGTGAACAATTATCTTCCGGTATTTAAGGGCATCATCGGCCTGGTCAATAGCCAGGTAACGGCCCGAATTACTCACCGATGTTGAACTTCTGTATCTGCCGTGATTTAATGTGTCGATAACGATCGAATCAAGACGGACGGATGTTATAGTAGTAACAGGTATCCCTCTTGTAGAAGCACCTGGTTTTACAAAAGTATCAATATACTCGGGAAAGTAGATTGTACGGGCATCAGAATTGTCGGATTGCTGAAGTATCAGCTTATCAGTACCGGACCAATCCACAATACTGTAATTTGGATCATAGTCTCCTTTTTTGGTAATTTGTCTGACATCCGGTTTGGTTACGTCTGTAATCCATAGATCTCCATCACGGATAAAAGCAATCTGTTTACTATCGGGCGACCATGTGGGATTAAATTCATTAGATTGTGTGGAGACAATGGATCCCGGGTTTTTAAATTGAGGATCAGATACATAGATATTACCATCTTTTGTATATACAATCAATTTCATGTCGGGTGAAAAAGTATAAATGCGAACGGCATCTTCATCCAGCTTTTCCGGTTTGCTGCCCCGAAGGTCCGTTTTATAAAATCCGGTTTCAAAATAGGCGGAGTCATTCCAGGAAAAGTAGATCTCTTTCATATCAGGTGAAAAGGCAGAAAATGCAGGCCTTATTCCGGGTAAGACCGGTTCAAGAAAAATATCTTTCAGGGAAAGAGTATCCAGCCCGGATTGGGCAAATGAAGTCCATCCGGTAGAGATGATCACAATAAACGTTATTAAAATGCGCATGATATTAATATGTAGTTTAATCATTGGGTTATAAGCTATAGGCAATGATTGTAAAATTCTGTTTTATTTCTGCATTTTTCAAATCAGAATTTTTCGGCTGAATTTCCGGCCAGCCCTGAATTTTTGGGTTTCTTATTTAATTGACCATACTATATTGTAAATTTCAACCATTGCCGGGTTATCAATTTTATCCGGCGAGAAGAATCTTGTTTATCAGAATTGCAAAGGAGACAATCATGCCGGAAACCGTAAGTGAAATGCGCTATCTTAAATTGCTTTCAAAGCAATATCCTTCTATCAGGACAGCTTCTACCGAGATAATCAACCTGAGTGCCATTATGGAACTGCCCAAAGGCACCGAGCATTTTATTTCGGATGTACATGGTGAATATGAATCTTTTCTGCATGTACTCCGGAACGGGTCGGGTTCAATCAAACGGCGCATTGAAGAGATATTTAAAAACACACTCGACAGCAGAGAAAGACAAAATCTGGCAACCCTTATTTATTATCCGGAAAAAAAGCTTCCTTACATACTGAAAGAGACGTCTCAACCGGAAGAATGGTATCGTAAAACACTGTTTCAGTTGATAAAACTGTGCCGTATATTTTCATCAAAATATACAAGAAGTAAAGTACGAAAAGCATTACCGCAAGACTTCAGCTATATCATTGAAGAGCTCCTGCATGAACAGGAAAGTTTAACGAACCGGCAGGACTATTACAGCAGTATTATTGATTCCATCATAGTTACAAAACGGGCAGATGCATTTATCATAGCACTGGCCCGGTTAATACAGAGGCTGACGATCGCCCGCCTTCATGTTATTGGTGATGTGTATGATCGGGGGCCGGGGGCTCATATTATCATGGATAAACTGCTCGATTACCACTCGGTCGATTTCCAGTGGGGTAATCATGATATCGTCTGGATGGGTGCGGCTGCCGGCAGCAGGGCGTGTATCGTGAATGTAATTCGCGTATCACTTCGCTATGCGAACATGGAAACACTTGAAAACGGATACGCAATCAGTATGCTGCCATTGATTTCACTTGCCGTAGATGTGTATGGAGATGATCCCTGCGAGCAATTCAGGCCAAAGGAGGCATCGGCTGAATTTACCGAAAATGAACAGCAATTAATGGCCAGAATGCATAAAGCTATAACGATTATACAGTTGAAGCTGGAAGGGCAAATCATCAGGCGGCGTCCGCAGTATCAAATGGAAGATCGTCTTCTGCTTGACAAGATTGACTTTGAAAAAGGAACCGTTCACACAGGCGGCAAGAGTTATCAGCTTATTGACACTCATTTTCCTACAATTAATCCTGAAAATCCGTATCAGTTGTCAGCAGAAGAAGAGGCGGTGATGGATAAACTCCGTATCTCATTCAGGAACAGTGAACGGTTACAGGATCATGTACGATTTCTGTTTTCGAAGGGCAGTATGTACAAAGTTCACAATGGGAATTTGCTCTACCATGGCTGTATACCTATGACCCGGAGCGGAAAACTGCGGCATTTCAGGTTCGATGATGTGGATCACAGCCCAAAAGGATTTATGGACAGGCTGGAACGGCTGGCACGGCAGGGTTATTTTGTAAAAGACGATCCCGAAAAAAAACAGTATGGCATGGATACCATGTGGTACTTGTGGTGCGGTGCCCAATCGCCACTTTTCGGGAAGAATAAAATGGCTACGTTTGAACGCTATTTTATAGAAGATCCGGAAACGCATGCAGAGGAGATGAATCCATATTATGAATTCCGGACAAATCAAAAAACGGCAGAGGAAATATTATCCGAATTCGGAGTTAATCCCAAAACCGGACATATTATTAACGGGCATGTACCCGTAAAGGTAAAAAAAGGAGAAGATCCGGTAAAAGCGGGGGGAAAACTGATTGTGATCGACGGCGGTTTTGCCAAAGCTTATCAGGATAAGACAGGCATTGCAGGATATACCCTTATTTTTAATTCGTATGGTTTGCTTTTGGCTGCACATCAGCCCTTTGAATCCACTCAAAAAGCTATAGAAGAAGAAATGGATATTCACTCAAAGACGAAGATTCTTGAACAGAATACAAATAGAATCAAGGTTCGTGATACGGACAGCGGGCGTGAGATTCAAAAGAGAATTGATGATCTGAAAAAACTACTTCAGGCATATCGGTCGGGGTTGATTAAGGAAGCCTGAAAGTAATATAAGCTGAAAGCGGATAGCCCTGAGTCTTACTTAAATGAAAAATCAAAACAAATAAACACCGGATCAAGTCATTACCGACAAGGTTTCCTACAGAATCATTATATTTTTGGTTCAATATTGTTTTGGTAATTTACGGCAACACAAATTCCGGTTTAATTATTTAAAAAACCAATGACCAACAGATTTATGAAACGAAAATCATCTCTTATACTCTTTATATTCCTGTTTACAACCTCTCTGGTTACAGCTCAAAATCATGCTGCAGTAGTCGATCAGGTTGTTATAGAAGCAACAGAAAACTCTCATCTTGAAGAGCTTGCTCATTATCTTACGGACGTGATTGGCCCGCGGCTTGTAGGTACTCCACAAATGCAACATGCCCACGACTGGGCTGTTGAAATTTTTGACAGCTGGGGTATATCTGCCCGGAACGAGCAGTTTGGTGAATGGAGGGGCTGGGAGCGAGGTATTACGCATGTGGATCTTGTTTCACCCCGGGTCGTTACACTTGAGGCAATGCAGCTTGCCTGGAGTCCGCCTACTCCCGAAGGCGGAGTTACAGCCGGGTTAGTTATTATACCGGATGTGAAGGATTCTCTTGAGTTTACTGAGTGGCTGCCCAATGCTGCAGGAAAATTTGTGATGATTTCCATGAACCAGCCAACCGGACGGCCTGACTATAACTGGGAGGAGTTTGCCACAGATGAATCTTTTGAAAAAATGAAATCACATCGCGATTCACTCACTCAGGCATGGCAGCAAAGAATTTTAAGAGCTGGACATACAACCAGAAGCCTTCCGAAAGCACTTGAAGAAGCCGGTGCGGCAGGTATTATCATTTCGAACTGGAGCCAGGGCTTTGGCACTAATAAGATATTTGGTGCATTTACGGATGAAATTCCGACGATTGATATTCTGCTCGAAGACTATGGGATGCTCTACCGGATGGTGGAAAATGGAATTGAACCGGAAATCAGAGTAAGGGCTGAATCCGTTGATCACGGTGTGGTTCCGGTTTTTAATACCATAGCTGAAATCCGTGGTACTGAAAAGCCGGATGAATACGTGATTCTATCGGCTCATTATGACTCCTGGGATGGGGGTACTGGTGCAACGGATAATGCTACGGGTTCTATTACCATGATGGAGGCTGCACGGATTCTGAAAAAAGTGTATCCGGAACCGAAACGAACCATTTTGGTCGGCCTCTGGGGCAGTGAAGAACAGGGCCTGAACGGATCCAGAGCTTTTGTTGAAGACAATCCGGATGTAGTGGAAGGATTACAGGCTCTGTTTAACCAGGATAACGGAACCGGACGTGTAGTGGATATCAACGGACAGGGATTCCTGCATTCTTATGAATATTTTACGCGCTGGCTTGCAGCTGTTCCGCAGGATGTTACCCGGCATATTCAAACAACATTTCCGGGAATGCCAAGCGGAGGGGGTACTGATCATGCTTCGTTTGTGGCAGCCGGAGCTCCCGGTTTTGTGTTACGTTCTCTGAACTGGTCGTACTGGAACTATACCTGGCATACCAATCGGGATACGTACGATAAAATTGTTTTTGATGACCTTCGAAACAATGTAATTCTGATTGCAACTTTAGCCTATATGGCAAGTGAAGACCCGGAAAAAACATCCCGTGAAAAAAGAGTAATGCCGGTAAACCCGCGAACAGGTGAACAGATGAGCTGGCCCGAGCAGCGTCCACCAATCCGAAGCGGTGGGCTCGATTAATTATAGTTATAAAAGTGGTCTGGTTAAATTATGAAAACAATCGAAAAAATTGATCTCGAGCGCCTTCAATTCTCTGATTTCAAAGCCCTTCAGGAATTGATGAAAAAGTGCTATACAAAATTAAAAGATCCCACATGGAGTAAAGAACAGATTAAGAAGCTTACCGGAATATTTCCCGCCGGCCAGGTGGTTATTAAAGTGGACGGAGAAATTGTGGCATGTGCGCTTTCCATTATCGTCGATTATGATAAATTTGATGACAGGCATAAATACCTTGACATTACCGGCAATGATACTTTCGATACACATACGGATAAGGGAAATACTCTTTACGGCCTCGATTTGATGGTACATCCGGATTACCGGGGCCTGCGGCTGGGAAGGCGATTGTATGACTTCAGAAAAGAACTTTGCGAAGAGTTAAATCTGAAAAGTATTGTTTTTGGCGGACGACTGCCGAACTTTCACAAATACGAGGATGTGACGGCCAAAGAGTATATAGAAAAAGTAAAGAATAAAGAGATTCATGATCCTGTTCTCAATTTTCAGTTATCAAATGATTTTCACGTCAAGCGGGTAGTAAAAAACTATCTGCCTGATGATGATGCTTCCGAGTCGTATGCAGCTTTATTGGAGTGGGCCAACATTTATTACACCCATCCGGACAAAGAGCATAAACCTGAAAAATCCATTGCAAGGCTTGGACTGGTTCAGTGGGGCATGCGTCCTTATGCGGGATGGGATGACCTGGTGGAGCAAATCGAATATTTTGTGGATGCCGTTTCCGGATACCAGGCTGACTTTCTCCTCTTTCCCGAATACGTAAATGCACCACTGATGGCAGAATACAATCATCTTTCGGAAGCAGAAGCCATACGCCGGCTTGCACAATATACCGACCGGCTGCGTGATACGTTTGCTGAATTTGCTATTTCATACAATACAAATATCATCACAGGAAGTATGCCGGAATTCAAGGATGACATTCTTAAAAATGTGGGGTACCTTTGCAAAAGAAATGGAGAAGTCGAGCGCTATGAAAAAATCCACATAACTCCCGATGAAGTGAAAATATGGGGAATGACCGGTGGCAGCCAGATTAAAACATTTGATACGGATGCCGGCAGAATCGGAATTCTGATCTGTTATGATGTCGAATTTCCGGAATTAAGCCGGATTTTAGCTAAAGAGGGGATGGATATTCTTTTTGTCCCATTTC